>JBIKZB010000162.1:0-4741 GCA_044354955.1 Flavobacterium sp.
AAAACGAAGGTCGTTTTTTAAATTACCTAAATCGGCTTTCATTTCTTCACTGACACCTAATCCATAAGTTTCATGAAATAGCTTTACTGCTTTTAATTGTTTTTGCATAATTATACTATAAATTTCTCTAAAATTAAAAAATTTGATAGTATTAAATTGCTATTTTTGTAAAAATTTTCAATATGTTTTCAACAGGTCAAATTTACTTTGCAATTTTCTTTATTATTGCATTTGTAACAACAATGGTTTTAGTGTATCGTAAAGATTTAAAAGTTTTAAAACCTTTTTACAAAGGAACGTATTGGGTTTTTGTTGGATTTTTAGTCTTTATAGGATTACTGTTTGTAATTAAAGTACTTATGAAAGATTAATTTTATTACTTTTGAAAAACAAATTCATTCCTCAATGAGAATTTTAAAATATATACTTCTTTTATTACTTCTTTTAAGCGTGGCCTTTATGGTTTTTGTGGCTACACAACAAAGCGATTATAAAGTAATGCGTTCAAAAGAAATTAAAGTAACAAAGGATATTGTTTATAATTTAGTTTCTGATAGTGCTTCTCTTATTGATTGGAACCCTTGGCAAAAAGATGAAGCTGATTTTAAAAATATAAAATTAGCTTTTGGAGATACAATAATGCAAAAAATATCAGTATCTGGAGAAAAAAATGAATCCTTTATGCGTTTTCAAAAAACAAAAAAAGGCACTTTAATTTCATGGGAATTAAAAGGGAAATTAGATTTTAATTTAAAATTACGAAGCGTTTTACAAGGTGGTGTTGAAAATGTTTTAGGCGATAAATTAGAAGATGGACTAAATAATATTGATACTTACTTAGTAAAAGAATTAAGCACTTACAACATTAAAATACACGGATTGGTAAACAAACAAGCTACCAACTATATTCAGCAAATTGACACATGCTCTTTTGCTGATTTTCAAAAAGTATCGAAAACGATGTTACAAAACATGATTGCATTTGTTGAAAAGAATGACATTGCCATCATTGGTTCTCCTTTTATAACGCATCAAACCTGGGACAAAAAAGCTAAAACAACCATTTTTTCAATGTGTGTTCCTGTGGAAGAAGAAATACTAACTACTTCTGGAAGTGAAATTTCAGGTGGTCATTTTGATGAATTTTTAGCCATTAAAACCACTTTAACAGGTGACTATTCTCATAACATAGAAGCTTGGAATAAAACCATCAACTACATTAATAAGAAAAAATTAATTAAAGATACTGAAGGTTTAAATATTGAAGTTTATAAAATTAGCTTACCCAAAGAACGTAAACCTTCAAAATGGGTAACTGAGATTTATATTCCAGTCAAAAAACGAGTTTACATTCCAAAACCAAAACCTATGGAATTACAAGAAGTTATTGGCACAAGTGAAACCTCAACAACAAATACAACTAAATAATTTATTCTAATTTTTATAAAAATGAACAAACTGATTTTTTCAATTGCATTTATATTTATTGCTTCATTTATTTCTGCGCAAGAAGTTGAAATTAAAGATGACAAAGTATTGTTAGATGGAAATCCAATTTTAAAGTATGAAAAAATAAACATAATACAACATTCGTTTTATTCTTTAGAAAGCGATGATGAAATATTACTTTTTAAATTTCATGACAATGAAACCAATCAATACAGTGATGATGATTATATCATTATAAACTTTTTAACAGCAAAAATTAAAGTTGAAACAACAAGTGTTGAACATGTTATTTCTGGCATGGGAATGAATTCGAAAAAAAACATGCAAAAACTAGTAAAATGGTTACTTAAAGAAAAAGTAATTGATAGTAAAGGAAATTTAAACCTTGAAAAGGTACAAACATTTTACGACAAATACAACGAAGACATCACACTAAGAACTTCTAGATAAAAATAAAAAAGGACATTTAAAATGTCCTTTTTTATTACTTATTCTTTCCTATGAGATGTTTAACAACGGTTTCTGCCGCATGTAAACCAAATAGAGCAGGCATCCAACTATTGGTTCCATAAAACGACTTTTTGAAATTAGAACCATCTGTCATTTTAACACTATCATAATCAGGGCGTTCATAAGAATAAACCACTTTAACACCACTTGAAATACCTTCTAATTTTAAACGCTTTCTAACTTGCTTAGCCAACGGACAATAATCTGTTTTACTAATATCTTTTACACGAACTTTCTCAGCTTCAAACTTACCTCCTGCTCCCATATTACTAATGACTTTGACTTTTTTACGTTTACAGGCCAAAATTAGGTTGATTTTTGGAGTCAAGCTATCAATACAATCTAAAACGTAATCGAACTCTGGAGAAACCAATTCAAATGCTCGTTCTGGAGATAAAAATTCTTCAATTCGTGTAAGTTTCAATTCTGGATTAATATCCATTAATCGATCGCCAACGATTTTTACTTTTGGCTCACCTATCGTACTGTGTAAAGCGGGTAATTGTCTGTTAATATTAGTAATATCTACTACATCACCATCTACAATCGTCATACTTCCCACACCAGCACGTGCTAAAAATTCGGCAGCAAAACTTCCTACACCACCTAAGCCTACAACTAACACATTTGCGTTTTCAAGTTTTTGAATTCCCTCTTCTTTGAATAATAAAGCTGCTCTTTCTTTCCACTTTGCCATTTTAATTTATGGTTTTAGTTAGTTGTTAGTTGTTAAAAATCCTTGAAAAATTAGTAAAAACAATCGTTTTTAGTTCGTCTAACGAAATTCCCTTTATCAAAGCTGCTTTTTCATACACTTGATAAATAGATTCTTCAATCGTATCTGTTTCTAATAAAATTTTATTTTCGGGTGCAAATTTAAAAACATTTTCCAATTCAGGGTTACGTAATAAGTATTTTCCAAAAGACAAATAAAATCCGTTTTTTAATAAAGACTGAGCCACTTGTTCGTTTTTTGAAAACCCATGAATAATCATTGGGTTATCTATTTTCATTTCTTTTTTTACAGCTACAACTTCATCATAAGCAGCAACACAATGCAACACAATAGGCTTATTGGTCTGTTTTACAATTTCTAATTGCTTTTTAAATACTGAAATTTGGATATCCAACGGAATTTCTATTCGCTTATCTAAACCACACTCACCCAGTGCAAAACATTCTTTTAATTGGAGTTTTTGTTCAATAATTATTAAATCATTATTTAGTCGTTCTTCATCAATATACCACGGATGAATTCCTATAGAATAGTTTGATAAAATAGAATTAAATTCCCAAGGATATTGATTTACAACTTCAATAACATCTGAAAGATTGGAAAATTTGTGCGTATGTAAATTGATAAACTTAGTCATGGAATTTCTTTACACCTGCTAAAATTTCAATATCTAAATCGTTTTCTAACGGAACAATCGGACACGAATATTTATAATTATAAGCACAATACGGATTGTAAGCTTTATTAAAATCAATCGTCCAAATAGTACCTTTTTGAATTCTCATATCCACATATCTTCCTCCAATGTAACTTTCTTTTCCACAGGTTAAATCGGAAAAGGGTAAAAATAAATAATCATCATAACCTGATTTTTTATTTAAATCTACATTTTGATATACATTTAATTTGAATTCTTTTCCATCAATCGAAAAATGCAACTCACCATATTTTTTATACAAAGGAGTTCTTGATGTGGTTGTTTTCATGCCAAAAGGTTTTTCCTTTTTTGTCCTAACAAAAGTAGCTTCAACAATGTATTTTTCATCAATTGGAAAGAAATCAAGACCTTTAAAATGATTTAAATCTTCTGTAGTTAATGGACTTTTCAATGAATCTGCATAACTTTGATTCAATTCTGTTTGAAACTTCTTAGAAGCCAACAAATCTTTTTGAGCAAAAACAAAAGTTGAACAAAAAAGAAAAAGTAAGATATATTTCATTAGTTGTATTTTTTACAAAAATATATAATTTCTATAACATTGTAATCGTCTTAGCTTTTGTAAATTTGCAATTCAACATTAGGTATGCTACAAAAAGCTTTTAATAAATATATCGATAATTTCAGAGGATTTTCTCGCGAAATTTGGATACTTACACTTATCACTTTTATCAATCGTGCTGGAACTATGGTATTGCCTTTCTTGTCTAAATACTTGAAAGAAGATTTACATTTTTCATATAGTCAAGTAGGTTGGATTATGGTAAGTTTTGGTTGTGGTTCTATTCTAGGCTCTTGGTTAGGAGGTAAATTATCCGATAAAATTGGATTCTACAAAATAATGATATTTAGCTTATTAACTAGTGGACTTGCCTTTTTCGGATTACAATTTATCACTAGTTTTGAAGGATTACTTGTAGCTATGTTTTTAATTATGGTGGTAGCCGATATGTTCCGTCCCGCCATGTTTGTTTCATTAGGAGCTTACGCAAAACCCGAAAACAGAACGCGGGCTCTAACTTTGGTAAGATTAGCCATAAATTTAGGCTTTGCTGCTGGACCCGCACTTGGAGGATTATTAATCATGAGCGTAGGCTATAAAGGATTATTTTGGGTGGATGGAGCTACGTGTATCATAGCTATTTTAATATTCTGGATTAAGGTGAAAGAAAAGAAAAAATCAAAATTTACCGATTCAGAACATCCGGGAGAAATTTTAACACACTCCGTTTTTAAAGATAAACCTTTTTGGATTTTCCTTGGAGGAACATTGATAACAGGTATCTTATTTTTTCAATTGTTTACTACCATTCCACTCTATCATAAAG
>JBIKZB010000163.1:0-4710 GCA_044354955.1 Flavobacterium sp.
TTTTAATTTTGCAGCAGAAACCATTTTCATCGCCGATGTAATTTGCATCGTAGATGAAACAGAAGTAATCCTATTACGTATTTCCTTTAAGTTTGCCATTTTGTTAATTTGTCAATGTGCCAATTTATCAATGTGTCAATTAATTGTCTAATTGACACATTGTCTAATTGACTAATTAATTATATTTTGCTGAAATTTCTTTCGCTACTTTTTCTAAAACGTCAGTGATAGCGTCATCAAACTTACCTGCTTTAAGTGCGTCTAATGTATCTCTGTGTTTAGCGTTTAAGTATTCTAAGAAATCTTTTTCAAATTCTTTTACTTTTACAACTGGTACATTTCTTAACAAGTTTTTAGAACCTGCATAAATGATAGCCACCTGATCTTCTACTGTAAAAGGAGAGTTTAAACCTTGTTTTAAGATTTCAACGTTTCTTTTTCCTTTTTCAATAACGTTTAAAGTAACCGCATCTAAGTCAGAACCAAATTTCGCGAAAGCTTCTAATTCACGGAATTGTGCTTGGTCTAATTTTAAAGTACCTGATACTTTTTTCATTGATTTAATCTGTGCATTACCACCCACACGAGATACCGAAATACCTACGTTAATTGCAGGACGAACTCCAGAGTTGAATAAATCACCATCTAAGAAAATTTGTCCGTCAGTAATCGAAATTACGTTTGTTGGGATATATGCAGAAACGTCACCCGCTTGTGTTTCGATAATTGGCAACGCTGTTAACGAACCACCACCTTTAACGAATCCTTTGATAGAATCTGGTAAGTCATTCATGTTTCTAGCGATTTCGTCGTTGTTAATTACTTTACAAGCTCTTTCTAATAAACGAGAGTGTAAGTAGAAAACGTCTCCAGGGTAAGCCTCACGTCCTGGTGGTCTTCTTAATAATAAAGACACCTCACGGTAAGCTACAGCTTGTTTAGATAAATCATCATAAACAATTAAAGCTGGACGACCAGAATCTCTAAAATACTCACCAATTGCAGCACCTGCCATAGGAGCATATACTTGCATTGGAGCTGGGTCAGAAGCATTTGCAGCAACAATAACGGTATAAGCCATTGCACCCTTTTCTTCTAACATTTTAGCGATTCCTGCTACAGTTGAAGCTTTTTGCCCAATTGCAACATATATACAGAATACAGGTTTTCCTGCATCGTAAAATTCTTTTTGATTTAAGATGGTATCAATACAAACTGTTGATTTACCAGTTTGACGGTCACCAATAACCAACTCACGTTGACCTCTACCAACTGGAATCATCGCATCAACTGCTTTTACTCCTGTTTGTAATGGTTCAGTTACTGGCTGACGGAAGATAACTCCAGGAGCTTTTCTTTCTAATGGCATCTCGAATAACTCACCACCGATTGGACCTTTACCATCAATAGGTTCTCCTAACGTATTTACAACACGACCTACTACTTGTTCTCCTACTTTAAGAGAAGCAATACGTTGTGTTCTTTTTACTGTAGAACCTTCTTTGATTCCTGTTGATGGTCCTAAAAGTACCACCCCAACATTGTCTTCTTCTAAGTTCAATACGATAGCCTCTAATCCGTTTTCGAATTGTACTAACTCTCCGTATTGAGCGTTTGATAATCCGTAAACACGAGCGATACCGTCTCCAACTTGAAGTACTGTTCCAACTTCTTCTAACGATGCACCAGATTCAAAACCTGATAATTGTTGTTTTAATATTGCTGAAATTTCAGCAGGTTTAATTTCCGCCATTTTGATATATCTTTAATGGTATATTAATTACTAAACTCTCTTTTTAAATTTTGCAGTCTGCTTGACACAGATGCATTGTATTGTTTGTCGCCCATTCTTAAAATAAATCCTCCGATAATTGATGGATCTACAATGTTTTGAATAGTGATATTTTTATTTGAAAACGATGCAATTTTTGCCAATACTTTAGCTTCTAACTCAGGAGTAATTGGGAAAGCGGTAGTTACCTTAGCAATCTCAATTCCGTTAAGTTCATCATATAAAGCATTGAACTGTAAAGCAACATCATTTAATAATTCAAATCTTTTGTTTACTAAAAGCAATTGAAATAATCCTTTTGTCTCTTTTTGAGCAGAAGCAAAAATTTCGTTTAAAGAAGAAAATTTAATTTCACCTTTAACAATTGGACTTTGCAAAAAGTCTTTTAACTCAGCACTTTCTTTAATTGCATTTGCAATTGAAGTCATATCTGAATTTACAGCTTGTGGGCTGTTATTAACTTGGGCAATGTCCAAAATGGCTTTAGCGTATCGAATTGCTGCTCTAGTTCCTGCCATGATATTAGTTTAATTTAGCGTCACCTAACATTTTCTCAACCAATTTAGTTTGAGCTTCTTTGTTAGATAATTCTCCTTTTAATAATGTCTCAGCAATTTCTAATGACAAAGAAGAAACTTGATTTTTCAATTCTGCCATAGCTGCATTTTTCTCACTTTCGATTGAAGCTTTTGCCGATTCAATCATTTTTTCGCCTTGAGCTTGCGCTTCAGATTTAGCATCAGCAATCATTTTTTCTTTGATTTCTCTTGCTTCTTTCATCATCAAGTCTCTTTCAGCTCTTGCTTCAGCTAATAATTTTTCATTATCAGACTTCAAGTTCTGCATGTCTTTCTTAGCGTTTTCAGCTGCTAATAAAGCATTTTTTATTCCTTCTTCTCTATCGTTAACCGCATCAAGAATAGGTTTCCAAGCGAATTTTCTTAATAATAGAATCAATCCAACAAATATAAGTACTTGCCAAAAGAATAATCCAAATTCAAACTGATTTATTAATTTATCCATTATATGTGATTTTAAACTTTTTTGAAATGTTAAAACAATAGTTACAACCAACCGTTGCAACTATTGTTTTAGTTTTTAATTACGCAGCGAATAAAGCAGCGAAACCAATACCTTCAATTAACGCAGCAGCAATAAGCATAGCTGTTTGGATTTTTCCTGAAGCTTCTGGTTGGCGAGCGATAGCGTCCATTGCTGAACCACCAATTTTACCAATACCTAAACCTGCTCCGATTACAATTAATCCTGCTCCTACAATAGTTGGAATTTGCATAATATATATATTAAAAATTAAACATTCTTATTAATGATGTGCTTCTTCATGGTGATGCTCTTCGTTTGCTGAACCAAAATATAAGGCCGACAACATGGTGAAGATATACGCTTGTAAAAAAGCAACTAATATTTCAAGAATTGAAAGAACAAATGATAGTCCAAATGACAATGTACTTCCAATCCAACTTTTAAAAATAAACATTAAACCTATGATGCTCATTAATACGATGTGACCAGCAAAAATGTTGGCATACAAACGAATCATTAATGAAAAAGGTTTAATTATAACCCCTAATAATTCAATAGGTGCTAATACTAAACGCATTAATTTTGGTACTCCTGGCATCCAAAAAATGTGTCCCCAATAGTTTTTATTTGCCGTTAAATTCGTAATTAAAAACGTTAAAATGGCTAATGAAAAAGTAATGGTTAAGTTTCCGGTTACGTTAACTCCTAGTGGTGTTAAACCAAAAATATTTAAGAATAATATGAAGAAAAAGATGGTTAATAAATAACTCATGTATTTCTTATAATTTTTTTCTCCAATGTTTGGGATCGCAATCTCATCGCGAATATAAACTACTAATGGCTCAAAAATTCGAGCTGCACCAGTTGCAATTCCACCATTCTTAGCATATGATTTAGCCAAACGAATGAAAACAAATAACATTAAAATTGCAGTAATGAATATGAAAAGTACATTTTTAGTAATTGAAAAATCAATAGGTCTCACATTAGAAGGGTGACCTGTTTTCTCGTCTTCATGAATGGTTCCTTTTTCATCTGTTTTATATATTTTACCATCATGATGGTTTAATACATAAAAATTTCCGTTTGATTCTGCTACACTTTCTCCGTGATGAAATTTTGAAGAAGAAAAAATCTGAAAACCATTATCCCATAAAATTACAGGTAATGGAAAGCTTCCATAATGCTTTCCTTCTTTATTATCTGAAAATAAATAAAAATCGTGAGCATCTAAAACGTGGTGTTTTGTAAAAGCTTTTACCTGGGATTTAATATCTGTTGGTGCTGCATGAGCATGTTCTTCTTCGTGAGCAACTTCTGCTGTTTTTGGAGCTGTATGAGCCTCAACTTTAGTTGAATCATTTGTAGGATTTGCAGAAGTAACAAACGGCATTAACGCCATTGCAAATGCAAGTATAAACTGGAGTGGTTTTTTTGAAATCACCATATCTTTTGTAAACTTAAACTTTAAGGTTTCTAAAATTTGGTGCAAAGGTACATTTTTTCTTTATATTCCAAATTATATTATTGCGTTTTTTTGACTATTTTTTATTCAAAATTTTTGCCACTATAATTGTTTCAAAAAGTAGAAATAGGATGAAAATCGCAAAAAAGTTAATTTTCTCAATTTTATTATCTTCGAGAGGAAGAATTGGCCTTACTAAAAAGAACGCAACAACCATTTTTATACTCGTTGCAATCATAAAAACCATTCCGGTATTATCGAAGTTTTTTTCAGAAATTTTGGTAACAATAATTAATATTACTGCCGAAAGCATAAAAAATAACCCATAAAGTAGAGGAATTGAATAATAGAAATCTGCTTCTTTTACGGTTATTAAATTGGTATTGAAAAGCAATACATGAATAATAAA
>JBIKZB010000164.1:0-4674 GCA_044354955.1 Flavobacterium sp.
AAATTTTATAGGTCGATTGTTAAAGAAAAATCCTTTTAATGATTTCCAGTTGTTTCGTAAGTTGTATTCTGGAACCTCGTTATTGTAATTTAATGTTAGCTTATCGGCTCCTAATCTTGGAATTACGATTGTAGAATCCGTTTTAATATTTGTTACCCAAATTTTATTAATTACTTGATTGTCTTTTAATTGATATATGGAAATAGGAACATTTGTATTTGTTCTATTTATGATATTAACAGCAAGAGAATCATTAGTTTTGGTAACTTTTCCAAATTTATAATCGATTGAATCTCGGGTTTCAATTATAGTTCTAAAAAACCAATTAATATCTTTTGGACTATTTTTTAATAAAACCGTTTCAAACTGACGTGAATTGGTGCCAAAATATTGATTTTCCTGGATAAATTCTTTTATGGTATTATGAACAATGTCGTTTTCTAAATAACTGTCTAAATATTTTAAACTTAAACCTGCTCTATATTTACTTGCAATTTGTTCGTTAAATTTAATCAATCTGTTTTTTGGCTCATTAAGAGCTTGGTCTAAGTTTTTTCGAGCCATTAGCATATACAAATAGCTATATTGTTCGTTGAAATTTAGATTAACAAAGTGATAAGATTTTAATATTTTTAAGTTAGCGATGTTTCCTGTCATTTTTAAGTTAGGATAATATTCCTCAACATATTGCATCATTAAAAACATTTGGATGCCATCATAAATCCAATAGTCTTTTCGTTGGTCTAGATTTAAATTTTCTTTTAAATAATTATTCAAATAGGTTTTTAAAAATTTCAATTCAAAAATTAAATTATCAGAAAACGGACTTAAAAAACTTGGGAGTTGATTTAATCCATAAAAAGGTTGTCGGGAGTAATCTTCTTGTGTAATCAATATTTTTGAAGAAAGCGGCATGCCTAATCTATCAGCAGTAAAACGACTAACTTTGTCAAAAATGATTACTTTGTCAATTTCATTAACTCTATTGTCTTCTAGTCCACAACTTACTTCGATAATTTCATTTTTATAGTTTTGGTAAGTATTATTGGGTTGAAGCGTAAGTATCGCTTCGGGTTTGTTACTGGCTTTTAATATGATTTTTTTAGAATTTGATAAGTTTAGGGTATCTATTTCTTGTAAATTACTAGATAATGAGTAGTTAGTAGGTAGTTCAAATTCTATTTCAAAATCAGAAAAAGCATTTGGAATATCATCAATGTTTTCATTACTATATTGCGTAAATTGTTTGTGTATATATCGTGCTGGATTTAAATACCAATTTTTTAACGTAATTCTGCCATCATTATCGAATCCGTATTTTGTGAATTTAGAATCAGGAATTTTTACGGAATATACAAAAGTGAAACTCTGTTTAGAACAAGGCAATATAGGTTGTGTTAATTCAATTTTAATTAAATCTATTTTCCCATCAGGTCGACTCCAAGGAAGCGGGTTAAAATTACTGTCAATGATGTTTTTAACATCTGTGAAACCTCTTTCTTTTTCGGTTGCTAAATGAAAAGATCTAATAAATTCATCAGAAAACCGTTTTGCTAAAGCTGACGATTTTGAAGAAAAGGCATTATTCCAGTCGTTTAAAATAATGTATTTTAAAGTATCATTACTTGTATTGTTGTAGGTTAAAACTTGATTGACCAATAGCGTTTTTTCTTCAACATTAATTCTAACATTCATTTTGGAAGAATGCTGAGAAAAAATATAGAAAGGAAAAAATAAAAAAACTATTTTGATGACAAATTTCAAATGATTTACCTATTTAATGTTAGATGACAAATAAAGTAAAAAGTTGCTTTAAATAATCATAATATTTAAAAATAAAATTAATTAATACTTAAATAGAGTTTGTCTAGATAAAATTGAAGTCATTTCAATATTATATTCGTAATTTTGATTAAAATAGTTGTTATGTTTAGAAAAATACTCATCCTTATATTTCTTTTGTCAGGAATTTTTACCTATTCTCAAGTTGTTATTAATGAGATTGATCCAGATACACCAGGATCTGATGTATTAGAATTTGTGGAACTAAAATCTGCAACACCAAATTTTTCGTTAAACGGTTATGTGTTAGTTTTTTTTAATGCTGGAAGTTCTGCACCCTATTCCAATTCAGCTAGTTACTTTGCAATGGATTTAGATGGATATACTACAGATATTAATGGAATTGCAAACTTTGGAACACCTACATTATCGCCTACACCAATTGCTACTTTTCCAAATGCCACTATACAAAACGGTCCAGATGTAATTGCATTATATCAAGGTAATGCTTCGGATTTTCCGTTAAATACATTAGCAACTGCAACAAATTTAATGGATGCTATTGCGTATTCTAATTCAGGAACTACGCAACCAACTGCAATGATGACTACGCTTGGAATTTCTGTTTGTACAAATGAAACCGCAACATCAAACGTTACTACACATTCAATTCAACGAAAAAATGATGGCACTTATGAAGTAAAACTGCCAACACCGGGTGTTAATAATGACGGTAGTGGAGTAGTTTTGAATTATATAACTGTTACAATTCCTCAAATAAGTTATGTTGAAGGCGAAAATATTCCAATTACATTTTCAACAAGCCAACCCGTTACTGGAACTGATTTGATATTTAATTTTACTATAGTAAACGGAAATTTCATGGTAAATGATTATACCAATACAAACTTAACTGTTTTAATACCAGTAGGACAAACAACCGCTTCAAATACATGTACCTTGTTTGATGATATAACGGACGAAGGTGATGAAGAGTTGTTAATTGATATTCAAAGTGTACCCACAGGATACGTTATTAATAATGATAATTTAATTCTTAGAGTTTACGACAACGATTATGTTGTGCAAACTTTTGGAACGCCTATAAATCCTACTTATAATATAGTTACACCAACAATCCCAACAGGTTATTACGATTCGTTAGAAGGATTATCAGGTAATGCTTTAAAACAAGCGGTTCAAGATATTATTGCAGCACCCACGGTACGATTACATAGTTATGCAGATATATGGGATATTATACGAACTGCAGATCAAAATCCAGAGAATTCCAATCAAATATGGGATATGTATTTAGAGATTCCAATGGCAAAATTAGATCAACAAACCACAAGCAGTATAGTGGGTAAATGGAATAGAGAACATATTTTTTGTCAATCTAGAGGAGGTTTTGAGGTTGCTAATGGTGATACTGCGGATGGAATTGGTGTTTGGAATTCTACAAGTGCAGCAAGTTTTGTAGACGGTGTTTCAGATGCGCATCATATAAGAGCAGAGAATGGTCAGGAAAACACTTCAAGAAATAATAAAAATTACGGAACTGTAAATTCAGCAACGGTTTATGCAGGTCCTTCAGGAACTCAAGGTTCTTGGCGAGGCGATGTAGCCAGAGCATTGTTTTATATGGCTGTTCGTTTTGACGGATTGAATGTAGTTAATGGCGATCCAAGCGAATATTTACCAAGTACATCTATAGCTTCTGGAAATATTGGTGATTTAGCAACTTTGTTAGTTTGGAACCATTCTGATCCAAGAGACGATTTTGAAATGAATAGAAATAATTACATTTATACTTGGCAAATGAATCGTAATCCTTTTATTGATTATCCACTGTTAGTAGATTATATTTTTGGACCCAATTTTGGACAGCCATGGTCGTCAAGTTTGTCTATACAAAACCCTATTGAAAATAAGGTTGCGGTTTATCCTAACCCAACAACCGATTATATAATTGTAGCTGGATTAGAAGGAAATTCAAAGGTTGAAATTTATACAATTACGGGTCAAATGGTTCAAAGTCAAAATTTTGAAAATGAAATTCGGATAAATATAGATTTAAATGCCGGGATGTATTTAGTTAAAGTTTCAAATGGATTCCAATCCACCACAAAAAAAATAATTGTGAAGTAAATAAAAAAGGTCAGATTTAAAATCTGACCTTTCTCTTTTTAAATCCCTGCTATTTCTTTTAGTTCTTTAACAAATCGTTCTGCTAAAACATCAGCTTCGCTTTGCGTTTGAGCTTCGGTATAAATTCTAATTATTGGTTCCGTATTTGATTTTCTTAAATGAACCCATTCTGTTGGAAAATCAATTTTTACCCCGTCGATTGTTGTAATGTTTTCTGATTTATACTTTTCGGTCAATGTAGCCAAGACATTATCCACATCAATTTGAGGTGTTAACTCAATCTTGTTTTTACTCATATAGTATTGAGGATAAGAAGCTCTAATTTCAGCAACTGTCTTATCTTGATTTGCCAAGTAAGTTAAAAACAAAGCTACACCCACCATACTATCTCTTCCGTAGTGAGATGAAGGATAAATAATTCCTCCATTTCCTTCACCACCAATAATAGCATTGGTTTTCTTCATTAATTCTACCACATTTACTTCTCCTACTGCACTTGCTTGGTAGGTTCCACCGTGTTTTTCAGTAATATCTCTCAAGGCACGAGAAGATGACATATTAGAAACCGTATTTCCGGGTGTTTTAGATAAAACATAATCGGCAACAGCTACCAATGTATATTCTTCACCAAACATTTCACCATCATTTGAAATGAAAGCTAATCTATCCACATCAGGGTCCACTACAATTCCAAAATCGGCTTTTTCTTCCACAACTAATTTACAGATATCGCCCAAATGT
>JBIKZB010000165.1:0-4662 GCA_044354955.1 Flavobacterium sp.
CACCTCCCATTACAACAACCGTATTTGCAATATCTTCTTCATTTGCAGGTTCAATTGACACATTGGTCACATTTCCTGTATGAAAATCAACTGTTTTATTTGTAAAAGTTGAACCAATAGGTTTTAAAGTCGAACGATGTAAAACACCAGTTACAGGATGTTGACGAATAGGTGAAGCCAAACTGTAAATAATTAAATCAATCTGACCTAAATCAGCTTTAATCATATCAATTGTTTGTTGTTTTACTTCATTTGAGAAGGCATCACCATTGATACTTTTTGCATACAATCCCGCTTTTTGTGATTCTTGCTCAAAAGCGGCAGAGTTATACCAACCTGGAGAAGCCGTTTTTCCTTCTGATGGTGCTTTTTCAAAAAACACGCCAATAGTAGCCGCATCAGAACCAAAAGCACTTGTAATTCTTGAAGCCAAACCAAAACCAGTTGAAGCACCAATAACTAATACTCGTTTAGGTCCGTTTATTTTTCCTTTAGACTTTACATATTCAATTTGATTTTTTACATTTTGTTCACAACCTTTTGGATGAGCTGTTAAACAAATAAATCCTCTCATTCTTGGTTCTATAATCATCTTATTCCTATTTTATGTTGGTTTGTTTTCGTTAAATTGGTCAACAAAAGTACTTTAAAAAATTAATTCAGCAAAGCTTTTGCATGTTGTAAAGCCGAATCGGTAATATCTTTTCCTGATAACATTTCTGCAATATGCTGAATTCTTTCTTCTGATGTTAACAGATTTAATTCAGATATCGTTGTTTCTCCTTGATTTCGCTTAGCGACTTTATAATGAGAATTCCCTTTAGCTGCTATTTGTGGTAAATGAGTAATTGCAAACACCTGCATTGTAGTACTCATTTCTTTCATTATCTCTCCCATTTTAATTGCTATTTCTCCAGAAACACCCGTATCAATTTCATCAAAAATAATAGTAGGCAATTTAGAATAATTGGCTAAAATGGCTTTTGTCGCCAACATGATACGAGACATTTCTCCACCAGAAGCTACTTTTTTCAACAATCCAAAACTAGTTCCTTTATTGGCCGAAAAGAGTAAAACGACTTCGTCTTTTCCTTTTGGATAATAGGAATCGGCATGATTGATTTCGATTTGAAAATTTGCTTCTACCATTCCTAATTGCGACAAAATTGCTTTAATTTTTTCAATTAAGACAGGAGCAGTTTTTTTCCTGTTTTCAAAAATAGATTTTGCAATTTCATCAACTTTAACTTGTTTTGAATTTAATTCAGCTTGTAATTTATTGATAGCGCCGTCTAAATCATCAACACGAATAACCTTAGCATCTAATTCGTTTTGAATTACAAGCAATTCGGCAATAGTTTGCACTTGGTGCTTTTTCTGTAAATTATAAATGAATTGCAATTTAGTATTCACCAACTCTAATCGTTCAGGATCAGCTAAAATTTTCTCATTGTTTTGTTCGCACTCCGAAATTATATCTTCAATTTCAAGTAAACTACTTGTCAAACGTTCTAACAGTTGTGCATTTGAATTAGAAAATACAGCAATTTTTTGCAGTGAAATCTTTATTTCTTTCAAATTCATTAAAGCCCCAACTTGCTCTTCATTGGCAATAGCTAAAATTCTTTCAAAATTTTCTTTTATGAATTCAACATTACTTAGTTGTTCAAGCTCAAGTTCCAAATCTTCCTGTTGACCATTAATTAAATTAGCCGTTAAAAGTTCATTTAATAAATACGAATTATACTCGTATTCTTTAACCAAAGCTTCTTTTTCAGTAATTAACTGTTTCAATTCTTTTTGAGCAGATTTGAAATCAGATAACAAATTTTTATATGAATTCACCAAATCTCCATTGTTTGCAACCGCATCTAAAATATCGATTTGAGAATTTTCTTCGGTAAGTTCACGCGTTTGATGTTGGGAATGAATATCTAACAACATTGCACCTAATTCCTGTAATTCCTGAAGATTAACAGGACTATCGTTTACAAAAGCACGCGATTTTCCAGAAGGCAAAAATTCTCTTCTAATAATAGTTTTATCCTCATAATCCATATCATTTTCACTAAAAAAAGACTGAAGATTATAATTAGAAATAGCAAATTGTGCTTCAATAATACATTTTTGCTCCTTATCTTTCAACGAAGTTAAATCGGCTCGATTACCCAAAACCAAACCTAAAGCACCTAAAAGTATTGACTTTCCAGCACCCGTTTCTCCTGTAATAACAGAAAACTGATTGGAAAAATCAGTTTCAAGCGATTCGATTAACGCGTAATTTTTTATAGAAAGAGAAAGCAACATTAATAATATATTTTTTATTAATTATTATTTAATTTCACTCCATTTTTGAGAATTTAACGGTGAAATTCTATTTAATGTTTCAACCAATGTTGCAACATTAAGACTTGGTCCGCCACTAAATATAGAAACTATTTCATCTACCTTGGCATCAAAAAAAGTTCTGGTTAGCAAGGCATTGGGTCTTGTTTTTTGTATAATCGCTAATGTAGAAATTGCTTTGATAACACCTTCTTTTCCTTTTTTAACATCACTTTCCATGATATCTAATCCTAAGCGGTGGTATTGATAAAGAGAGTATCTAAAAGGTGTAAAGGTATTCGATAAAATATCGGAAATTAAAAAATTTCTATTGTTATTATTACCTTCTGACTGACTCCATCCTTTGTATCCACTGGTTTGAGCAACATTTACAATATTTGAAGCTATTTCAAGATATGGAGTTCCTCCAGATTCTGAAAAAGAATCTAAATCTAAACCTACTATCAAATTTGAATAAAAAGCCAAAACAGAAACTAAATTAGAGTTAAATGAGTTTTGATCATAAATTAAATTTTCAAACTCTATGAATTTAAAAGTAAAATTTTTGTCGTTAATATTTAATATTGGCGAAGATAATGAAGCATTATAAATAGGTCTTGAAGATTGTATCTGCAAAGTAGCTTCAAAAACATTTGAACCATAAGAATTTACATTAATAAAAAAATTGCAATCAATTTTTTCAACATCTTTATATTCTTTTGTAGTCCATTTAGTTGTATTTAAAAATTCTTTCACTTGTGATTCTAAATTTTTAAATAATTGAGGATTTCCATTGGCAACTTGTTGATAATTCACAGAAACTGTTGCATTTAGTTCTTGTGAAAACACATTTACAAACGAAAATAAGAAAACTATTACCACTAATACCTTACGCATCATAAAATTGAATTAATTTATTAATAATATCTTGAGCTACTTCCTCTTTTGATTTTAGTTCTTTTGGCTCGATAGAAAAGTCTTTTGAAATAAAAGTTACTTTATTTGTTGGACTTCCAAAACCCGCTCCAACATCATTTAAAGAATTTAAAACAATCAAATCTAAGTTTTTTTTTTGTATTTTTTGTTTTGCATGTTCAATTTCATTTTCAGTTTCTAATGCAAAACCAATCAAAAACTGATTTTTCTTTTGTTCACCAAGGGCTGCTAAAATATCTTTTGTTTTTTCAAGCTCTATAGATAACGTTGCTTCATTCTTTTTTATTTTCTGACTTGCAACATTTTTTGGACGATAATCTGCAACGGCAGCTGCGGCAATAGCAACATCAACACCATTATAACATTCAAGACAAACATCATACATTTCTTGAGCAGATGTAACGCGAATTAATTCAATTGAAGAGTTACTCACCTTTAAATGAGTAGGCCCAGAAACTAAAATTACATTAGCTCCTTTATTCGCCGCTTCATTAGCAATATCAAACCCCATTTTACCTGAAGAATGATTTCCAATAAAACGAACTGGATCAATAGCCTCGTATGTAGGCCCTGCAGTTATTAGAATTTTTTTTCCTTTCAATGGCAACTTATCTAAAATATCATTTTCTAAAAAAGTGATAATATTTTCAGGCTCAGCCATTCTCCCTTCACCAGATAAACCACTAGCTAATTCACCATTTTCAGCTGGAATTATTATATTCCCAAAGGACTTCAATTTTAAAAAACTATCTAAAGTAGATGGGTGTTTATACATATCCAAATCCATTGCAGGAGCAAAATAAACAGGACATTTGGCAGAAAGATAGGTTGCAATTAATAAATTATCACAATTACCATTTGCCATTTTAGAAAGTGTATTAGCCGTAGCAGGAGCAACAATCATTAAGTCAGCCCATAAGCCTAATTCTACATGATTATTCCATTCACCTGTACCTTCTTCTTCATCATAAAAGGTAGAATAAACCGGATTTTTTGAAAGAGTTGCTAAAGTAAGTGGTGTAACAAAATGCAAAGAAGCAGGCGACATTACAACTTGTACTTGTGCACCTGCTTTTATGAATAATCTAACCAATGTGGCTGTTTTATATGCAGCTATACCACCAGAAATACCTAGTAAGATTTTTTTACCGCTTAAAACAGACATGTTGATTTATTTAGAGTCTCTGTAATAAATTTTACCTTCTTCCCATTCTTGTACTGCTAAAGCATGTGGTTTAGGTAATTTTTCATAGAATTTTGAAACTTCAATTTGCTCTTTATTTTCAAAAACTTCTTCTAAACTATCATTATAAGTTGCAAACTCCTCTAATTTTTCAATCAATTCTTTTTTAATTTCAGTATTGATTTGATTAGCGCGTTTAGCCATGATAGTTATCGCTT
>JBIKZB010000166.1:0-4640 GCA_044354955.1 Flavobacterium sp.
AACGAAATTTTATAAAATAAAATATATGACCGAATTTGAAAAACAATTCCGCGAGGTGCAAGAACTTCTCGAATTTAACGACTTCAATCAAACCATAAAACGAGTAATCGATTTTACTTTAGATACTGAAAACATTGATTTTTATACCAAAACCAATGCATTTTTGAATTGGCTTGACCATAATGAAAAAGAAGACGAAGATAAAAAAACACGCTTAAAAGCCTTGTTAGATGAACTTCATGTCTATTTGAGTAAAAAAGAATGTCATAATCATCAAACCATTATCTCAGTTAAAAATCTACAAAAAGTATATAATTCGGCTTTTGGATTGGGTCCGATAAATTTAGACATCAAAACAGGTGAAATCATTGGTTTGGTTGGCGAAAATGGAAACGGAAAAACCACTTTACTTCGTAGTTTATGTGGCGAATTACATCCAACATCTGGAACCATAAATTACCAATTTCAATACGATGATTTGTATGATTTGCGAACAAAATTAGTCTACATTCCACAACGAACTGACACTTGGCGAGGTTCGATGTACGAAAACTTAGAGTTCACAGCAAGTTGCTACGGCTATTCGCCAGAAGAAAATAATTTGGTGGTCGATTTAGTCATCACGCGTTTAGGATTGCGAAAATTTAGAAAGCATTACTGGAATAATTTATCTTCTGGTTACAAAATGCGTTTCGAATTGGCTCGAATGTTACTTCGTAAACCAAAGATTTTATTGATTGACGAACCTTTGGCAAACTTAGATATTCTAGCACAACAAACCATTTTAGACGATTTTAGAAATATTGCTAATTCAGCTTTTAGACCAATTGCTATTGTGTTGAGTTCTCAACAATTATATGAAGTGGAAAAAACTTCAAATCAAGTGGTTTTCTTAAAACGTGGTTCGCAAAAGAATTTGAATGCCGAAAATGATGTAGCAAAAAATTGCATAATCGAATTCGAAAGTTCGTTGAATTTAAGCGATTTAAAACAAGCTTTTACTGCTTTAGAAGTAATTTCTTTGGAACAAAATGGCGGAACATTTATTGCAACTTTTCCAGAAAAAATTCAAATGAACGATTTCTTGAAAGTGGTTATAAACCAATCGATTCCAATGACTTATATGCGAAATATTTCAAATTCAACACGTCGCTTTTTTGTGAACTAAAAAAATAAAATCATGTTTAAAGATATACAGAAAAAATTATTATTAAAATATCCATTGCTTTGGAACACCAAATTTGTTCCTATGGTTGCCATTGGATTACTACTTCACCTCATCTTTTTTGGCTTAGGTTATTTAGATGGAACCATCGATTTTTCGAACAGAAATAATTTAGATATTGAAGTAACTTGCATACTATTTGGTGTTTTGCTTGTTATAATTATAATTATTTTATGGTTGATTAACTATTTTAAAAACAATTCATTGAAATCGTTTTACAGTAAATCAAAATATAGTTTGTTCTACGAATGGTTGCAAATATTTGTTGTTAGTGCATTATTAATTACATTTTATATACCATTTTCTGTTGGGAAACAATTGCATCAAAAAAATTATTATTCGCTTGAAGAAACAACCAATCGTTGCAAAACTATTGCTACCGCTGATATGTTTATCGATGGCAGTTTTGGTGAAACAGAAATAGATTCATTAGCCTCTGGATTAATTGATAGTTTAGGAAATAAAGTGGCACTTAATTATAATCCAGAAGATGCAAATACTGCAGAATATTCTACTGAACAAGAAAGTATAGCAGTTGAGGCAGTTTCTGGATATACCTATAAAAACCATATCATCTTTAACGGAAAAAAATACGACCAATTTTCATTAGTAAATCGTAATACATTTGAATTCACTGTTATTTCAAGAGAACAAGATTCGTTAAATAAAATTCAAGTTCAAAATTGGTTACATCAAAACAATCAAGCTGAAGTTAAAAAATTAATGGAAAATTACTTAAGCTTGATTAGAGAACATGATTTAGCTACTAATTTAAATATGGATAAATGGTTTGAAATTGTTTACAAAGCTCCAGAATTTGATGAATTTTTATACATTCAACCATATTTGAAACAATATGAAACTGATAATTCCTATAATAGTTATGACTTTGCAACAAAAATTGGCAATGGCGAACGAAAATATTCGAAATATTTTGTACAGCAAGATGTTTTAAAAGATAAATACGATACGGTTTCAGAAGCACACACAGATTCCTTCTTTAAAATTGAAATGATTTTAGGATTTTTATACGGCGCCTTTGGATTGTCTATTTTGATTTTTTCTTTTCGTGTTACAACTGGAAAAAGTTGGTTGATTGCAGTTGTTACAACTGGTGTTATTAACATTGTTTACGGTATTTTAACAGCAATTACAGGCGTAGGAGACATGTATGCTTATTTAATTTTATTTACTATTCTAGGGATAATATTTTATTTCTTTCTTATTTATTTCAACAAAAAGAATTTACAACTCAGTAGAATTGCATTGAATTTATTTTTATGGTCTTTCATAGGAATTATTCCATTAATTTATTTCTTAATTCAAGAACATTACTTAAGAGGTGAACATAGATACAATTATAACTACACATCACCAGAATATGAATGGATGAAAGATCATATAATTCATATGTTTAGTTTAAACTTTATTTTATCAATTCTAACACTTTTCTTTTTATCCAAAGTAATAAGAACTTGGAAAGGAATTTCAGAAGATTAATTATGATAATTACACTTTCAAATACTAAAATTTCGGCATCAATTGATTCTCTTGGTGCCGAATTAATTCGTTTAGAAAAAGACCACCAAAATTACATTTGGACGGTTGATGAAATGTATTGGAACAAAACGTCTCCAATATTGTTTCCAATCGTAGGAAGATTAAAAAATGACACTTACACCATTGCTGATAAAAAATATGAATTACCACGACACGGCTTTGCGAGAAATTTCGAATTTCAAATTCTGAATCAAACCGAAAGTTCTGTTGTTTTTGTTTTAGAAAGTAATTCCGAAACTTTAAAAAATTATCCGTTTGAGTTTCAATTACAATTGGAATATGAGTTAGACGGAAATGAATTGAAAATGAAGTATTCTGTTGAAAATAAATCGAATGCGACTATGCCGTTTTCCATTGGAGCGCATCCAGCATTTACCATTGAAGATTCGTTTTCAGATTATTCCTTACAATTTAATGCAACAGAAGAATTTGTATCCTATGAATTAGAAAATGAACAGTTTAACAATTCATCCAAAAAAATACATTCAGAAAACGGACAAATCAATTTAGATTATGCACTTTTTGAAAAAGATGCTCTGGTATTCAAACATATGAAGTCCAACGAACTTACGCTTTTAAAAAAGAATAAACCCGTTCTTTCGGTTCAGTTTGAAGGTTTTCCTTATTTAGGGATTTGGACAAAGCCTAACGCTCCTTTTTTGTGTATTGAACCTTGGTGTGGATTGGCTGACAATGTGAATCATAACGGAAATATTTTTGAAAAAGAAGGCATTCAACTATTAAACAAGGAATCTAAATTTATGAGAGAAATAGTAATTAACCTTTTATAATAATCCGTTGTATTTTCTAATAAACCATTCGGTAGCTAATGCAATTATTGCCAAAATCAACAACCAAATCCAATCAATTAATGGTGATTTTTTGATGGTTGCTTTTTGAACTGGAATATAATTTTCGTTTTCAACTAACGATTTGATTAGATTTTCTATTTGGTTTGGATAATACACTTTTCCATTAGTATTGGTTGCCAATTGTTCTAATCTATTTCTATCAGGATTTACGAATTGCTTTTCGATTTCAAAATCTAAGACTTCAAAACTACCCAAAAAACTCGAATTAGATTGCTTTTCTGTTACTTTAAACGAATAATTTCCCGCTTCTAAACCGTCTAAATTAACTTTATAGGAATTCGTTGCTTTGAGTAAATCGTATTTCTTGGTCGCTTTTGTTTTAGAATTTATAACTTGAATTGTTAGTTGAGCTTTGTCGTCAAATTCATAGTTTTTATTGAAATATTCAGCTGTAATTTCTATACTTTCGCCTGAATTATAGAAACTTTCATACGTTACATTTAAATTCTTTTTTGAAGCGTTTGTTACTAAAAACTGAATAATTTTATCAGTAAACAAATCAAAATCTTCAAAAGATTTTTTATTTAAGTTGTTTTCCAAGCGCCATTTCCAGATGTTTTCACCTAATAAATAAGCATTTCTTTTGCTTCCATTTTCAGTAAAAGTTAACAATGGATTTGGCAATTGTACATTTCGAATTCTAGCAGAAAGTAAGGTATTTACGTTACTTTTTATTGAAATTGTACCAAAATTATGTTCCAAAGGAGGAAAATTTTCAAAACCAATATTAGCTTGCGAAAACAAATTAAAGTTCGATTCATAAGTAGCCAAATAATCTTCTTTTTGAGCCGACATTTTAAATAACAAATCGCTTTGTACTTGGTTTAAAAAATTAAAATCGGTTGCAGTTCCTGTGATGACAAAAGTGTTAATCTGGGCTGCTTTATTTTGTTCAAAAATAGCTTTAAAAGAAGTGGTTGGCTGATATAAAACCAAAATATTATAATTCTGTAATGACTTTACTTCATCTGGTTTTAGGATGG
>JBIKZB010000167.1:0-4627 GCA_044354955.1 Flavobacterium sp.
TTATCAAAAACTTAATTTTCACGAAATTTGGTATTTAGAAGAAAATAGAAAAGACTTAATTAATGAAATCAAATCTTGCTTTGAAGATGGATTAAACCCAAACGATTATGAAATTAAGATAATTGAAGATTTAGAAAGCAAGAGATCCGAATTAAATGATGAAGATATCGTAAAGTATGACATTTTACTTACTGAAACATTCGAGAAATTAGCCAATCATCTGCATAAAGGAAAACTAAACCCAAAAAAACTATATACAGATTGGGACTTAGCAACTAAAGAAATTGCTCTTTCTCCCCTTTTAGAAAAAGGAATCAAAGAGAAAAAAATTGCAAGTACTTTTAAAGACTTAAAACCAAATCATATTGTATATCAATCACTCAAA
This sequence comes from Flavobacterium sp., assembly GCA_044354955.1. Taxonomy (GTDB): domain Bacteria; phylum Bacteroidota; class Bacteroidia; order Flavobacteriales; family Flavobacteriaceae; genus Flavobacterium. Next base: position 386 of record JBIKZB010000167.1, read on the forward strand.
AAAAGTTTAATAGAAATTGACAAACTTCCCAATATTCCTTTTGAAAAAATAACTGTTAAAAATAAAATTGTTTTAAACGATACCTTACCTGAAATGGTAAAAATAAAAAAACGACTAGCCTATTGGAAAGATTTCAAAAACAAAGACAGTCTTATTACTTGGGTATACGATTCATTAACTTTCAAAGCTGTTAAACGTTTTCAAGCACGACATGGATTATCTCAAGATGGTGTAATTGGTATAGGCACAATAAAAGCATTAAATAGCACCAAAAGCGAACGTATAGAACAAATTATTGCAAATTTAGAACGATGGAAATGGTATCCTTCTGATTTAGGCGAACAATATCTGATTGCAAATATTCCAGATTATATGCTTCATTATGTTAGAGGTAAAGACACAATTGCCAAACACAGAATTGTAGTTGGAACACCCAAACGAAAAACGCCAATACTAACATCCAAATTATCTAATTTTGTTTTTAACCCAACGTGGACAATACCACCAACAATCATAAAAGAAGATTTAAAACCCGCTGCTACAAAAAACAGAGACTACTTCCCTTCTCGACAACTTACAATATACAATAGTAGTGGTAAAATTGTGAATCCAAACGATTGGAATCCTGCTAAAGCAAATAATTATAGGTATGTACAAAAACCAGGAAACAATAACTCTCTTGGATTAGTAAAACTTAATTTTGCAAATCGACATTCTGTTTATTTACATGATACTAATCATCGTGATTACTTTGTAAAAACCTATCGTTCTTTAAGTTCTGGCTGTGTTCGTGTTGAAAATCCATTAGTTTTAACACAGCAAATTTTGAGCAAAATTAATCCAGAAAAATGGAGTGGAAAAGAAATTGATTCAATTCTAAAACTAGAAAAAACAAAAACAGTGTCTGTAAAAGACACTGTAAATATTTATTTATTCTACTGGACAAGTTGGTTAGAAAATGGCAAACTTCAATTTAGAGAAGACATTTACGAACTTGACAAAGAGTTATATTTAAAATTAAGAAACTAATTTAGACTTCGCAACATAAGTTCTTGATGGATGATAAATAAAGATACAAGATTTACCTTTAATGGTTTCAATCAGTTCTTTATGTAATTCGTAAGGAACAGCAGGACATCCTTGACTTCTTCCCAATCTTCCCGTATTTTTTATAAAAGATTTGCTTACATAATCTGCACCATGAACCACAACTGCTCTATTTCTTGCATTGTCATTTATTCCATACTCCATTCCATCTAAACGCAAAGACAATCCATGTTTTCCTGTGTAAGTTTCACCTGTAATATAAAAACCTAAACTGCTTTTAAATGATTCATTTGTATTAGAAAAATCTTTTGCATATTCCAATCCCGAATTTCTACCATGAGCAACCAATGATTTTAAAAGAACCTTTTGATTTTTCATATCAATAACCCACATTCTTTCTTGAGTTGACGACAAACTAAAATCAACAATCGTTAATATTTCATTTTGAATTTTACCTTGTTGTTTTAATAATTCATAACCCTCAAAAGCAGCAATAAAACTATCGAATGTTGGCAAAGAAAAACCATTAGCATCAATTACGTTAAAACATAATTTCGCTTTAGCTTCGAAGGTTGCCTTAATATTGGCTGCAATTAATTTAGGATCAGTAGCATTTATTTTATTCTTTGTGCTTTCTATTACATTTAAAGGCTTAAACGAAAAAACACAAAATAAAATTAGAGGCAAAATTCGATAAATCATTGTTAATCTAGCAGTTATAATGTTGTTGTAAGTGCCAAATATATTTATTTTTTTCTAACCTGCAAACTTTATTATGTATTTTATCGAAATTTTAAGTCTTTCGTCGATTATTCTCGTAAAAGTTAAACATAATATAAAAAAAGTAGACATATAAAGCAATATGATAATTTTGCATTCTATATATACTATATGACAAATTCTATAAAACTACTTATATTTTCTTTCACTGTTTTTTCCACTTGTGTAGTAGCGCAACAGAAAAAGACAATAACAACAACCAAAACAAAAGAATTTATTTCTATTGATGGTGAATTGAATGAAAAATCATGGGAAAATATAGACATCGCTACAAACTTTGTTTCCTTAGAACCTAAAAATGGAACTCCCATTCCTGAAGAATTTAAAACAGAGGTTAAAGTATTGTACTCGGACGATGCAATTTATATAGGTGCTAAATTATACGACCCAAATCCTTCTCAAATATTAAAAGAGCTTGTAGAAAGAGACGAAATTGGAACATCCGATTTTTTTGGGATTTTTATCAATGGCTATAATGATGGGCAGCAAGAATTTAGATTTTTTGTAACCGCTGCAAACGGACAAATCGATACTAATTTTACTTCTTCAGATGGTGAAGACGGTTCTTGGAATGCTATTTGGGAAAGTAATGCAAAAATTACCGACTTTGGTTATGTCATCGAAATGAAAATCCCCTATGCGGCTCTTCGTTTTCCAGAACAAGACAAACAAACTTGGGGCATTAATTTCTTTAGAGAAGTTAGACGAGAAAGACAGAAATACACTTGGAGTCCATTAGATAATAAAATCGGAGCTATTTCGCAACAAGCAGGAATATTAACCGGAATTGAAAACATTAAAACACCAACTCGTTTGTTTTTAATTCCCTACTCTTCGTTTTATCTATCAGGAAGTGACACTCAAAGAACCAAAGGCGAATTAAAAGGCGGGCTCGATATTAAATACGGCATAAACGATGCTTTCACCTTAGATGCTATTTTAGTTCCCGATTTTGGTCAAACCAAATTTGATAATGTGATTTTAAATTTAGGTCCATTCGAACAACAATTTAACGAAAATAGACCCTTTTTCACAGAAGGTACCGATATTTTCAATAAAGGAAATTTATTATATTCGAGAAGAATTGGTCAAATTCCCAATCTAAACATTAACATTGCTGAAAACGAATCTATCATAAATTATCCAGGTGCTATAAATTTGCTAAACGCAATGAAAATTTCAGGACGAGATAAAGACGGATTAGGTATTGGTTTTTTAAATGCAATTACAGAAAAAACAATGGCAACTGTTTCAAATGATGACAATGGGGAAACAAGACAAATAGAAGTTTCTCCATTAACCAATTACAATGTAACCGTTTTTGACCAACGCTTTAATCAAAATTCATCCGTAACTTTTATCAATACAAATGTCACCAGAAATGGGGATTTTAGAGACGCAAACGTTACTGGTTTACTATTTGATTTAAACGACAAATCAAATAAATATAATATTTCTGGAGGTTTAAAATCCAGCAGCATTAAAGACACCGAAAACTCTAACGGAATAAACGCATCAGTATATTTGGCTGAAAAAAATGGTAAATTCAGATATAGTTTTGGTGGTGATTATGTTTCAAAAGATTTTGATAATAATGATTTAGGAATCAACTTCAGAACAAATTATTACTCCGTTTACAACGATGCTAATTATAGAATTTTAAATCCAAACAGCATTTTTAATACCTTCAGAATAAGCTTGGCTTCCTATTTTGAATTTTACAAACCAACCAATCAAATTCAGTCAAGTAATTTTAACATGAACCTAAATTCTACCAATAAAAAAAATCATTACTTTGGTGGTGGATTAAACTTTAATCCGTTTAAAAATTACAATTATTACGAACCTCGAGTAGCTGACAGATATTTTGTAAATCCAGAAAATGCTGGAGGTTATTTCTATTTTTCATCTAATTACAATAATAAATTTGCCGTAGACTTTAATCCATACATCACACATGTTCTTAATGAAAATCGATACGAAGCGGGTGTAAATATTAGTCCGAGGTATCGATTTAACGATAAATTTTCGTTAGTCTATAGTTTTGATTATTTCAAACAAAAAAACGATATAGGGTTTATTGATTTGGTGAACGATGACATCATTTTTGCAAGACGAGACAGAGACACCTATACCAATTCGATTACAAGTAAATTTTCCATTAGTAGTGTAATGAATTTCAATTTATCCGTAAGATATTATTGGGCTCTAGCAGAAAACAATCAAATTAACAATTTAAACACTGACGGTAGCTTAACACCTAACGACACCTATACAACTAATAAAAATTCAAATTTTAGTACTTGGAATTTAGATTTATCCTATTCCTGGTGGTTTGCCCCTGGAAGTCAAATGTCTGTACTATATAGAAACAATGCTGCTACATTTGACAGAACCATCAATAAAAATTTTAAT
>JBIKZB010000168.1:0-4624 GCA_044354955.1 Flavobacterium sp.
GGATTCCTTTTAATGAGCGGTGGAGGAAGTGAAGATCCTAATGTTTTCAATGGCGAAGAATTATTTAGTTTTAGAAGAATCAGATTGGCACCAACGTTAGTGTTACTTGGATTTGGAATTACTATTTATTCGATTTTGAAAAATCCGAAGAAATAATATCTATGAATATTGTACAAGCTATCATTCTTGCCATTATTGAAGGAATAACCGAATTTTTACCCGTTTCTTCAACAGGTCATATGATTATTGCTTCTTCCTTTTTTGGAATTGCTAGTGATAATTTTACAAAACTTTTTACCATAGTAATACAATTAGGAACTATACTTTCAGTAATCGTTCTATATTTCAAACGCTTTTTTCAATCGCTTGATTTTTACTTTAAATTACTCGTTGCTTTTATTCCAGCGGTAATTTTCGGATTATTATTAAGTGATTTTATTGACGGTTTATTAGAAAATCCTATCACAGTTGCGATTTCGTTAATTATTGGAGGATTTTTATTATTGAAGGTAGACGAATGGTTTGGCAATTCGGAAGGAACTGAAATCTCCTATTTAACTGCTTTTAAAATTGGTTTGTTCCAATGTTTAGCTATGATTCCAGGTGTTTCGAGAAGTGGTGCCAGCATTGTTGGTGGAATGACACAAAAATTATCACGAACTACTGCTGCCGAATTTTCATTTTTCTTAGCGATTCCTACTATGTTAGGAGCAACTTTGAAAAAATCGTATGATTATTATAAAGATGGATTTGTACTTTCTGATGACCAAATTAATTTATTAATTATTGGTAACGTAGTTGGATTTATCGTAGCCTTAATCGCTATCAAATCATTCATTGGATTTTTAACGAAACACGGATTTAAAATTTTTGGGTATTACAGAATTATAGCTGGTATTGCTATTTTACTCATTCATTTCTTCGTTCAAAAATTAACTATTATCTAATGAATGCCGAAGAAATTTTAGCAGGAAAAATTCTTTTAATTGATAAACCTTTGAAATGGAGTTCTTTTCAAGCGGTGAATAAATTGAAATACATTTTAAAACGCAAATACGATTTACCAAAAAAATTTAAAATTGGTCACGCTGGAACTTTAGATCCGTTAGCAACTGGTTTATTAATTATTTGTACGGGAAAATTCACCAAAAGTATTACCGAAATTCAAGCGCAAGCCAAAGAATATACTGGAACTATCGTTTTAGGTGCTACTACTCCTTCTTATGATTTAGAAACCGAAATTGACGCTACTTTTTCAACAGAACATATTACGGATACCTTAATTTCAGAAACCACCAAACAATTTATTGGTGAAATCGACCAAAAACCACCTGTTTTTTCTGCCATTAAAAAAGACGGAAAACGTTTGTATGAACATGCTCGTGCAGGTGAGGAAGTGGAAATTCAATCTAGAAAAACAACTATTCACGAATTTGAAATCACACGAATTCAATTGCCTGAAGTAGATTTTAGAGTTACTTGTAGCAAAGGAACATACATTCGCTCATTAGCTTTCGATTTTGGCTTAGCATTACAATCAGGTGGACATTTATCGGCACTTCGTAGAACTAAAATTGGTGATTATTCGGTTGAAAATGGAATTACACCAGATGATTTTGAAAAATCACTTCTTGATGAAATATAAAATTCTAATTTTTATTTTATTTATTTTCAACTTGTCCTTTGGACAGGTAGAATATACTCTAGAAGATTCTGATTCTATTCCAACGAAGAATAAAATTACATTTACACAATTTGAAATTTCTGTTCCGTTACAAGGAAATAAAAATCACGGAGAAATTTATCCCGATGGAAGAACAAATAACAGTTGGTTTGTTCCAGACGGCATCAATGCTAATTTTGGTTATGGCATTCATTTAAATAAATGGCTTGGCTTAACGGCTAATTCAGGAATTGGAATGAAACTTTCTGAAAAATTAGTAGTAGCTCCCTTATTTTCAAACCTAAGAATTATGCCAAAAATTGCCGAAGAAACTCGAATTGGAATTGATATTGGGTTAGGGCATACATTCGCTCTTGGAAGAGGCGACTTATCTGGAACTTTTAAAAGAATAAAATTAAACTTAGAAGCCGATGATATGCAACTTTTTATTGAAGTGGTTTCCTATGGATTTGAATTAAACAATAATAGTCAAGGAAGCTTAAGTCTTGGCATAGCTTTAGTATCTTTTTAAAATGAAAAAAATCATCTTTCTTTCACTTTTATTTACTTTTTATGGTTTCTCTCAAAACGTAAAACTAAAAACAGGTGATATTTTATTTCAATCGATGAATTGCGGACCACTTTGCGAAGCAATAAACGAAGTAACAGAAGGTTATCAAGGAAAAGATTTTAGCCATTTAGGAATGGTCTACATCAAAAACGATTCGATTTTTGTGATTGAAGCTGCCGGAAAAGCAGTGAAAGTAACTCCATACGAAACCTTTAAAACCTACACCACAGAAGAAATGTTTGTAGGAAGATTGAAACGTAAATACCAAAAATATATTCCTGAAGCCATTTCATTTTCATTGCAACAAGTGGGTGTTCCTTATGATGATGCTTATTTGTACAATAATGGGAAATATTATTGTTCGGAACTAATTTACGATGCCTTTTTATTTGCTTACAAAAAACCATTATTTGATTTGTATCCAATGACGTTTAAATCGCCAAAATCTAATGAGTATTTCGATGTTTGGGCTGACTATTATGAAAAACTAAAAATGGAAATCCCAGAAGGTCAACTTGGTTGTAACCCTGGTGGAATTTCCACTTCTGACAAGTTAAAAATTATTGGAACAATTCAATAAAATTTCAATTTAGGAACACTGATTGAAGAAATTTTAAAAATTACCTAAATTTCTATAATCTGTGTTCCAAAAAAAATCAACTTAAAACTTGCTCATGCATTTCCACAATTTCATTCTGAATCGAAATCCCTTTATCGTGTAAATACCATTTTTGCAATTCAATTTTAGCCGTTTCATCCACCACTCCATGTGTTGCTTTGTAGTCTAAAATCAGTTGTTTCGCACCTTGAGGTCTTGGTCCCCAATCGGCAACTACTTCTAAAGTTTCTGCTTCTAAAACAATTAATTTAGGAATAGCTTTCCCTGCATTCGTTAAAAAATACTGCATTAGAGCATCATTATCATCGCGTAAAGCAATTTTTAATTCTACTTTATCCGTAGCTTCTGCCATTTTGTGAATCACAGGAACAATTTGAGCCGCATCACCACACCAACCCTCAGCTAAAACTAACCAAATATACTTTTTATCTAAATTTTGTAATTTAGTTTTTACCTCTTCAGAAATTGAAACGGTTTTTTCTAAACGATTCATTCTAGTCTCGTTTAATTCAGAATAATGCAACAAATCTGGTGATTGTGTGTGACCTGTAGAAATACCTTCAGCAATTAAACTTGTAACTTTTTTTCTGTAATTGGCATAAGAAAAACCATTTTCCAATGCTTCATTTATAGCTTTTATCATCTTCTTAACTTTATTTGGCAAATTTAAGCCTAATTTTGAAATTTCAATGTAAGAAATGTTACACATGAATTTAACATCTAAATCTATAGGAGTTGTATTGTCAGGGGGTGGTTCTAAAGGAATTGCTCATGCTGGAGCTTTACAATACTTGTCAGAGCAAGGAATTGAACCAACGTGTATTGCAGGAACAAGTGCAGGTTCCATTGTGGGAGGTTTGTATGCTTTTGGAAAAACACCAAAAGAAATATTAGAATTCTTCAAATCCATTTACTTTTTTCATTGGAAACATTTTACCTTTAAAAAAGCGGGAATTGTAGATTCGGAATCGTTTAAAAATTATTTCGTTGATGTTTTTGGAGAAACAACAATTGGTGAACTAAAAATTCCAACTTATATAACGGCAACTGATTTGGTGAAAGGAGAACTAACAATTTTTAATACGGATACTAAAATAGCCGATGCAATTTTAGCCTCCTCGTCCTTTCCAGGAGTTATTTCTCCTTATGAAATCAATAATTGTTTATTTAGCGATGGTGGTATTTTGAATCATTTTCCAACAGATATTTTACAAGGGAAATGCGATTTTTTACTAGGTGTTTACGTTAGTCCTATTCAAAATATTGAAAATAAAGATTTAAAATCCATAAAATCAGTTACCAGCAGAGCTTTTGATTTGTTGTCGGCAAATAATAGTTATCAAAAATTTAATCTATGTGATTTAGTGATTGAGCCTAAAGAACTAGCTAATTACAGCACTTTTGAAACCAGTAAAACAAAAATGGATTTGATTTTTAAAATTGGATATCACGAAGCAAAAAAATCATTTGAAAATTTAGCAACATAAATGTTAAAACATTTTTTCTTAAAAAAAGCTATTTAACTATATTTGCACCACAAATAATTCAACACACGATGAAGTACAAAAGAATTCTTCTAAAATTAAGCGGTGAAGCTTTAATGGGCGATAGACAATATGGTATTGACCCACAACGTTTAGCCGAATATGCTGCCGAAATAAAACAAATTCACGATAAAGGTGTAGAAATTGCTATCGTTATTGGGGGTGGAAACATTTTTAGAGGTGTAGCTGGTGCAAGTAACGGAATGGACCGAGTGCAAGGAGATTAC
>JBIKZB010000169.1:0-4570 GCA_044354955.1 Flavobacterium sp.
ATTGGAATCGATGTAGGGTTTTAGAGTAGTAATAATGAAATCTAAATAAGCATCTGCTTTTCCTCCTCCATATTTTTCATTTGAAAAAGGGGTGAGTTCTTCTGTTCTTTTTTCATTTCCGTGTTCAATTCCCACGATAATAACTTGGGCTTGTAAACTGTCTAACGTTTCATCAATATGCCATTCTCCCGCATACGATGTCTTAGCATCAAATAAGTTTTGAGCATCGTGCATATAGATTACGGGATATTTCTTTTTGGAAGTTTCATAATTTTGTGGTAAATAAAGCCAAATTTTCATAGAAGTCTCTAATTGTGGGGCTTCTAACGAAAAATTTATGACCTTACCTTGCGACCATCCCGAAAAGAATGTTAATAAAAAAAAGACTGAAACTAGTAAAAACTGCTTTTTCATTTTTATATTTGAAATCATCTAAAACATAAAAATACTATTTTGATGGACACTTACCAAGAAAAAATAAGTTTATTACAAGAAATGATTGCTTTTGCATTAGTTGATGGCGAATTGCATGACCGAGAATACGATTTTTTAGAAATGGTAGCCAATGATTTAGAAATTGAGAAATCTGTTTTTCTTAGTTTATTTGAAAATAGAGGTAAAATCTCAGTTATTAAAGATGAATTTCATCGAATTTGCCAGTTTTACAGATTGGCGTTGTTGATGCATAGCGATGGTGTTTTACATGATGCTGAGCAAATTAAAATCAACGAAATAGGAATTAATATGGGATTGAATCCGTATGCGATGAAACGCGTATTGCATTTAATGAAAAACTCCCCAAACCGAATGGTTGAGGGAGATGTTTTGCTTTCGGTATTTACAGAGCAACACAACTAGTTGCCAAACTGCGATTCATTCTCTTTGATATAGTTTACAATAAGTGTAACTACATCTTCTTCTGTTTCATTGGTAAAGAAAAGTTCGTCTAAATCTTCCCAACCAGAAATTGTGTTTTCGTCAGCTTTTTCAATGGCAGCCACACGAGTTTCTAAATCAGTGTCGTAGCTTTTTGGAAAAATTTTAACAGCATTTGAAATTAATTCAGCCGTTTTTATTGCTTTTATTTCTTGGTAGGAAGTAATAATTTCCTCTACAAAGTTTCCAGATTCTGAAGAAAAGAAGAATTCAAAACCGCCTTCTCCCATAGCACCTTCAAAAATATCGATAAAAACAAATACTTTTTCTTCATCTGTTAAAGATGAAAAGTCTTCGGTTTCTTCTTTTTTGTCCCAAATTAATGTTCCAACAGCTTCAATGATGGCTACTTCGTCTTCTAATTTTAAAATGTTGTTAATTTTGCTCATATGTTTTTTTATTACTGGTTTTAATTTTATCATCTTCGTCACTTCGAGTGTTTTTTATAAAATTGTCTGAACTATTTTATAAAAAATGTATCGAGAACTGTAGAAGAAAAATTCGTTTCTGTATTTCTCGATACAATTTTATATTTCAAAAACTAAGGTTTTTAAAACATAAAATCACTCGAAGTGACGTTTCGTTTACTAATCATTCAATTACAATTTCCCTTGCAATGCTTTTATTTCATCACGCAATTTGGCTGCTTGCATAAAGTCTAATTCTTTAGCGGCTTTTTCCATCATTTTGCGCAGGTCTCTTATTTTCTTTTCTATTTCGGGTTTTGAAAGGTATAAGCTTTCTGGTTCTGCGGCTTTTAATGCTTCTTTTTCAAAATAGCCTGTTGAAACCGAATTACCACTTAATGCACTTCCTAAACTCTTGTTCAATGCTTTTGGCGCTAAACCGTGTTTGGTATTATAATCGATTTGTTTTTGTCTTCTGTAATTGGTTTCGTCAATCGTTTTTTGCATCGAATTTGTAATTTTATCAGCATACATGATTGCTTTTCCATTTACATTACGAGCAGCACGCCCAACGGTTTGGGTTAACGAACGATGGCTTCTTAAAAAACCTTCTTTGTCAGCATCTAAAATAGCAACTAATGAAACTTCTGGTAAATCCAAACCTTCACGTAATAAGTTGACACCAATTAAAACGTCAAATATTCCTTTACGTAAATCTTGCATAATTTCCACACGTTCCAACGTATCAACGTCCGAATGAATATAGCGACAACGAATAGCAACTTTAGTTAAATATTTCGCCAATTCTTCTGCCATACGTTTGGTTAAAGTAGTAACTAAAACGCGTTCGTCTGCTTCACATCGCAACTGTATTTCTTCAATTAAATCATCAATTTGATTAGCACTGGGACGAATTTCTATAATGGGATCTAATAATCCAGTAGGACGAATAACTTGTTCTACATAAACACCTTCCGTTTTTTGCAATTCATAATCGGCAGGCGTTGCTGATACATAAATGACCTGATTTTGTAAAGCTTCAAACTCTTCAAACTTCAACGGACGATTGTCCATAGCAGCAGGCAATCGAAAACCATATTCCACTAAGTTTTCTTTACGACTTCTATCACCTCCATACATGGCATGCACTTGCGAAATCGTAACGTGACTTTCATCTACCACCATCAAAAAATCATCTGGAAAATAATCTAATAAGCAGAAAGGCCTTGTTCCAGGTTCTCTTCCATCTAAATAACGCGAATAGTTTTCAATTCCTGAACAATAGCCTAATTCTCGAATCATTTCTAAGTCAAAATTAGTGCGTTCTTCTAATCGTTTGGCTTCTAAATGTTTTCCAATTTCTTTGAAATAATCCACTTGCTTCACCATGTCTTGTTGGATTTCCCATATAGCATTTTGCAATACATCAGGTGAAGTCACAAACATATTGGCAGGATAAATCGTTAGTTTTTCGTAGCGTTCAATCACTTGTGAAGTCCTGTGATCGTAGGCTTCAATTTCTTCAATTTCGTCTCCAAAAAAGTGAATTCGGAACGGTTCATCCCCATAGCTTGGAAAAATTTCAACAATATCGCCTTTAATTCTGAAATTTCCTGAAGCAAATTCGGCTTCAGTTCTCGAATATAAACTTTGTACTAGTTGATGTAATAATTTGGTACGTGAAATTTGCTGACCTGCTTCTAAATTAATCACATTCTTTTGAAATTCAACGGGATTCCCAATTCCATATAAACAAGAAACAGATGAAATTACAATAATATCTCTTCGTCCCGAAAGTAGGGCAGAGGTAGTACTTAAACGTAATTTTTCTAATTCTTCATTAATAGATAAATCTTTTTCAATATAGGTTCCTGTAACAGGAATAAAGGCTTCGGGTTGATAATAGTCGTAATACGAAACAAAATACTGCACCGAATTATGTGGAAAAAACTGCTTAAATTCTGAATATAATTGCGCTGCTAAGGTTTTATTATGTGCTAAAATTAATGTTGGTCGTTGTACTTCTTGCACAACATTAGCAACAGTAAATGTTTTTCCAGAACCTGTAACTCCTAATAGCGTTTGGTATTTTTCACCATTGAGAATACCTTTTGAAAGTTTTTCAATGGCTTGTGGTTGGTCACCAGTAGGTTTGTAATCAGATACGACTTGGAATTTCATTTAAAGCTTTAATTTTGAGGGGTTTTGGCTGTTTTCCCATACGGCTAAAACAACAATATGTTCTTGAAAAATCTCGTAGAAAAGGTAATGGTTGTCAATTAATAAGCCTCTGACTCCAATTTTATTTGTTTTTTTGCCAATTTCGGGTTGTTTAAGCAATAGTTTAATTTCTTTTTGAATTTTTCTATGTAATTTAAGAGAATAGGTTTTACTTTTATTGCGATAGTTATAAAATTCATAAAGGTTTATTAAATCAATTTTTGCTTTTGAAGACCAAACAATTATTCTTTCAGCCATTTTTCCATTTCTTCATTTAGAATATTATTGTTCTCGAAATTTCCTAAAAGATATTCATTTTTTGATGTTTCTAAGCTGTTTTTTTGCTCGTCGGATAGTGTTATAATTTGGTCTGTTTTAGATTCAATTAAAATCGTTAATGCCTCCAAAAACTTCTTGTCGTTTATATGGTCAATTTTAAATTTTAGAATATTTTTTAGTTCCAATGTATTCATAGCAAAACATTTTTACGAAGATACAAAAAAAGTTAGTCCCAACATTCCATCAATAGCAAATCACCTTCAATGTGCTCTATTGAAACAATACCATCTTCAGATACATGATTGCTACTTCCAGTGCGATAACCAATAGTTAATTCTTCATTATTTAGTGGATAAAATAAGTTTTTTGTGGTTATTCCACTCACTTTTCCAATTGGAATTAATGATAAAACCGTGTTAGCAGTGTGCCATTTATTGTACCTTAATGGGAGTAAAAAAACTTTAGAATAGTCATCGAGCACTACAATTTTTAACGAATTGCGATAAGCTACAATATTTGTGATGTTGGTTATGGTGTGATCAGCTCGTTTTCCAGTTGCCCAAATCACGTTTACGGCTTTATGGCCTTTTTCGATGAGGTAATCAAATGCTTTTTCTAAATCGGTTTTGTCTTGGTTAGGCGCATAAACAATTTCTAAGGGATATTGTTTTTCTAAATAGTAGTTGGGATCAAAACCGCGGTCAAAATCGCCCAATAATACATCCACT
>JBIKZB010000170.1:0-4566 GCA_044354955.1 Flavobacterium sp.
TTTTATTCACTCTAGAAATACGAATGATCTTCTTTAAAATGATAATCCAAGCGGGAATAATAATAATGGGTCCGATATAAATAGGCAAATAACTAAGTCCCGAATTGGCTGCCACACCAATACTTCCATAATACGTCCAAGCGGTGCAATAGACAGCTAAAGATAAAGAATAGACGTACGAATTATTAGTCCATTTAACATTTTCTTTTTTCTCTGCCCAATGTGCAATAAAAAAAAGAATACCTAAATACCCTAATAAAATAAGTAATAAAACAGCACTATTCATAATAACGTTGTACTACAATCCAAGACATTAATACGGAAAACAACCAAGCAGAAAAGATATAAATATAAATGATAGGGAAACCTAAAAAACTTTCAGAACTATCAAATAAAAGCACTATTGGCAAGTTAAGCGCCAAAAGCAATAGTAATGACAAAACCACTAATTTTTGTTGATGTCTTTTTTTCATTTTTATATCCATTTATAAAACCCAAAAGCTCTTATGTAAAATAAGAGCTTCTAAGTTAAGTATATTTTTTTTAATTAATCTTCATATTCATCAGTAATTGCATACCAACCAAAAATAGTTAATCCGGTAACAATCATAGGTAAAAGTATAAAGAAAATAATAATTCCAAAAACTAAATCATCTTGTTTTCCAGAAGTTAATTTACCTCCAAAAATTCCAATCGAAAAATAGGCTATTGCAATTGCAAGTGCTATCCATACGATTCCTAAATATTTTTTTATTGTGTTCATGATTATTATTTTTTAGTCGTGAAGTGTGTTAATTTTTCTATCAATATATATCATTCCAATTACAAAGCAAATTGCAGCAATTCCAATTGGATACCAAAGTCCTTCTAAATAAAACTCTACATCACCTGCTTCTTTAGAAGTGGTAACAAAATAAGTTGAAATAGCAGGCAGTAATCCACCAAAGATACCATTTCCTACGTGATATGGTAATGACATTGAGGTATATCTAATTTTTACAGGGAACATTTCTACTAAGAAAGCAGCAATTGGACCATAAACCATAGTTACAAAAATCACCTGAATGAAAACCATTAATACTAAGAACCAACGGTCGCTACTATTAATCATTTTAGTAACTTTTGTTTCTACTTTATCTTTTCCTTTATCATCAACCATAACTTTTCCGCTTTCAAAATGGATCGTTTTGATTTCTTCTACAGTTGTACCATCGGTATATGCTTTTGTAGTAGTATAGATTGAATCCATTTTAGTAGCATCAATTTCTTTTAGAGAAGGAACTACCTTAGTTTGATTAACTATTTCTGTTTTTAATGTTAAATCTGTTGAAGCATACATGGCTCTATAAATTGGGCGGTAGGCTAAAATGGCAATCAACATACCACTCATCATGATCACTTTTCTTCCAACTTTATCACTCAACCAACCAAAGAATACGAAGAATGGTGTTCCTAATAACAAGGCAATACCCAATAAAGTATCTACTTGAGAAGAATCAATACTCTGCACTGTTTTTAAGAAATTCATGGCATAGAATTGTCCTGTATACCAAACAACTCCTTGTCCCATAGTTGCACCAAATAATGCTAAAAGAACAAATTTTAAATTGAATTTATTTCCAAAACTTTCTTTTAAAGGATTGGTAGATGTTTTTCCTTCCGATTTTGCTTTTGCAAAAACTGGTGATTCATGCATATTTTTACGAATCAAGAACGAGATGTAAACCATTACGATTGAAACCCAAAATGGAACTCTCCATCCCCACTCATCAAAAGCTTCTTTCGACATTACTCCTTTAGTAATTAAAATTACCATTAAAGAGATAAATAAACCTACAGTTGCAGTAGTTTGAATCCAAGAGGTCCAATATCCTTTTTCGTTTTTTGGAGCATGCTCAGCTACATAAGTTGCCGCTCCTCCATATTCACCTCCAAGAGCTAAACCTTGAAGCAAACGAAGAATCAATACTAAAACTGGAGCAGCGTACCCAATAGTTTCAAAACTTGGAATACATCCAATTATAAAAGTAGCTCCCCCCATTAACATTAAAGTTACCATGAAAGTATACTTTCTTCCAATTAAATCTCCTAATCTACCAAAGAAAAGGGCTCCAAACGGACGAACCACAAAACCTGCAGCAAATGTTGCTAACGTTGACAAGAAAGCAGCTGTTGGATTGTCAGAAGGGAAAAATTTAGTAGATAAAACTACGGCTAAACTACCGAAGATGTAGAAATCGTACCACTCAATCATTGTTCCCATAGAGGAAGCTGAAATAACTTTCCAGATTCCTTTTGATGATTTATTTTCGCTCATAATTTAATTTTATTAGTTGTTATAAATAGATTTGTAATTGTATGATGAATTCTCCTTTATACTTGTCAATTTTATCAACTGCTGTATAAACAGGTCTTGTTGAATATTGGGTAGTTATTTTTGCATGATGACCATCTAAGAAAAAGTTAGCACCCAAATCAAATTGGCTACTTGCTTTTTCTAAAGCTTCAAAATTTTTATAAGTGTAAGCTCCAAAAGGCTGAACTCTTACTTTTGGTTTCTCACTTTTGCTTGGTAATAAAACCCCAGCTTGTGTATACCAAATATTTCCAGTTCCAATCATTGCTTGAAGATTTCCTGCTCCAGCTAATGCTGGTGAACCTGAAAATGATGGATCTGCAATACTTTCATTCATAATTCCAAGATTTCTTAAATAATTGGGTCCGAAATCATAATTATAGAAAACACTGTAAGCAGTAATAGCCATTTTTTTCTCTTTAGCTCCAATTGGCATATCCAAGAAAACATCTCCTGCAAATAAATTTATTGGATGTTCTTCAATTACTCCATTTACAGAAGTTTGCGTTCCTTTTGGTGCATTATAAAAACCAGCTCCAATATTAAACATTTTTTTAGTTCCTAAATAAGTCCCCACTTTATAAGGTAAAAAGTTAGCTTCTTTATCAAAGAATTGATATTCCACATAACCTGCTTTTGACCATTGAGTAACATTGTTATTATCTACAGCTCTTGCAATACTTGCATCAGTTACGTTTGTTGGTGTTTGATTTGTAGCAAAAGGTTTATTGATACTAAAACGATATTCGAATTTTTTGTATTTCCCTTTTGCAAAAATTCCAATTTGTCTTGCAAACTGATCTGAATTTTCAATTAATGGCCAGTTGAAGATTGGTGCATCAACAGTTAAATAATTTAAAGTAGAAGACATCGTCATACGAGATAATCCCATATAATAATGTAATCCAGCTCCAACAGATAAACTAAAAGGTTTTGATTCTTGAGGAAGAACCACCGCATATTCATTCCATGCATCATGGAAAAATAAACCTGGTTTTTTTCCAGCACCATATCCACCTGTTCCTGCGGATCCAGAGGCACCTCCGTTTGTAAAAGTCTGATTGTTAATTCCAATGTGAGTTAAAATCATATAACGAGGAGAAATTTGCGCATAGGCTAATAATCGCAAACGACGTAAGCCAGCATCTTCGTGCGATGAAACAGATTCATCTCCAATCATTGAACCTGGGTTTAAATCAGTAGATCGAAGCCAAACTTGATTCCATGCAATAAAACGCATGTACTTGCTTCCTTCTGGATTTAAGTTGAATTTTAAACCTCCACCGTAATCAGGTGAGCCCTGAGCTGATACTAGCAGAGATAAAAGTAATCCTGAGATAGTTAGTAATTTTTTCATAATTTAAGTTTTGGTTAGTGTTGCATTTCTGCTTGACCAAATTCTAAAATTATGTTAAAGAAAAAAATTACAATATATAATTTTGTAAAGCAATATAGTTAATCCTTAAAACGCTCCCATTTAATAAGCATAAACTTGTCCCCTAGTTCAGTAATAATCATACCCGCTCCCGATAATCTATCTTTGTTTTGAAGGTATTCAACCAACTCATTATGCTTAAAAATCTTATAAGTAGGATGATAATTTGGATGCGGTGGCTTTTTTATTTTAAACTCCTTTACCCAATTACTAATAGATACGTGTGAAACCCCAATAATACGCTCTATTTCTCTAAAACTCAAACCTTCTAAATACAACTGCAAGGCTTTGGTTACATAGTAATCATCGATCTTTTTACCTAATTTATTGACAGTGAAATAATAATTACAAGATTTACACAAATACCTTTGTCTGTCTTTGATTACACCACTTTTAACAATTGAATCACTTTGGCATTTGGGACACGCTAAAATTTCCATATATATAATTTTTGCATAAATATACTAATTTTGCAAAATATACAAAAATATTGTTCGTAATTTTTCAATTATTATTTTTTACATATCGTAATTATTTATAATAAAAATTACACATAATGCAATAATTATCAAATAGTAGCCTTTTCTGTTTTTTTGAATGTTAATAAAAATATACAATTTTATCAAAAAAGTATAGTTCAGACTTTAAAATTATTTACTTAATTTGTACAAACAACACACAACTATGCAATTCGATATTCAACATACCGAATCTTCCGCTTTATACAAGCTTTTAACAGGTACTGTAATCCCAAGACCTATTGGCTGGATTTCTA
>JBIKZB010000171.1:0-4558 GCA_044354955.1 Flavobacterium sp.
AAGTTAACAGTTACAACAGGTAAAAAATATGAAATCGAAATCCCAACTTCAGGATATAACAAATAATAAGCGCCAAATGGATATTCAAGTAGTTCTCTCTTTGGTATTAATAGGTGTTCTAGCTGGAATTCTAAGCGGATTAGTTGGAGTAGGCGGAGGTGTTGTTATGGTGCCTTTGTTGGTTTTGTTGTTAGGGTTTAACCAACATCAAGCGCAAGGTACAAGTTTAGCGGTTTTAGTGGTTCCGGTTACGGCAATTGCAGTGTATACTTATCACAAAGAAGGTTATATCGATTGGCGCTATGTAGGTATAATAGCTGTTTTCTTTGTTTTTGGAGGTTATTTTGGAAGTAAAATGGCCGTTAGTTTAGATCAAAAAATGCTAAAAAAAGTATTTGGATTTATTCTTTTATTGATTGCAGGAAAGATGCTTTTAGGGAAATAGTTATACAAGAAAGCACCTCTAAAGGTGCTTTCTTGTATAATAAATGAAATCAGTTACATTTTTTTCATTTGGTCTTTCATCATTTTAATCTGATCTTTAAGCATATTTTGCTTATCTAATTTTTTGGCCTCATTTAATAAATTAGTAGCTTCAATTTTTCTTCTACGAGTCATAGCAATACCAGCAAGTTGTAATTTAGCTAAGGCTAAATCTTGATCCATTGATAAACCCAATGCGATTGCTTTTT
This sequence comes from Flavobacterium sp., assembly GCA_044354955.1. GTDB lineage: Bacteria > Bacteroidota > Bacteroidia > Flavobacteriales > Flavobacteriaceae > Flavobacterium. Next base: position 693 of record JBIKZB010000171.1, read on the forward strand.
TAAAATAACGTTCCGCCTCGTTTAAATTAGTTTGCGAAACCATTAATCCATGAAGATAATTGAAATACCCTTGTTGCTTTTGTACTAAAGCAGCTTCAGGGTTTTTAATGTATGATAACCATTTTTGAGCTCCTGGGAAATCTTGCTTTCTTAATTTTAAAAAAGCTAATAAAATAAACTCATTTTTAAAGTATAAGAATATGAAAATTGTAGAAAATAAAATTAAAAAAATTCCATTACCTATATTGTTTTCAGTAAATTGATAAATTCCAAAGGCAATAATTAAAGCGGCTAAAACTAATTTGATATTTTTGTGAAACATTTTAATGTATTTTTGTTGCGTACAAAGATAATAAAATGAATTAAAAATATTTTTAAAAAAGTACTTGCGAATGAAAAAAGTCTTTGTATATTTGCACTCGGTTTTCAGGACAGGAAACCTATGAGTTTTAAAAAAGATTTTTATTTATAGATTTTAAAAGATACTACAATGAGTAAGAGAACGTTTCAACCATCAAAAAGAAAAAGAAGAAATAAGCACGGTTTCATGGATAGAATGGCTTCTGCTAATGGAAGAAAAGTGCTTGCTCGTAGAAGAGCTAAAGGAAGACACAAATTGACTGTTTCTTGTGAACCAAGACACAAAAAATAATGTTTTAGCTTAAAACAATATATCAGCCGTTACTTTTATTAGTAGCGGCTTTTTTTTAAACTGTTTATAAAATTTGGATAAGTTTTAAAGTGTATTTAACGTAATCCTTTGAAAATTAGTAACTTTATAAATTTAAAATAACTACAACCCACAACAACAAAACAACAACACAATGCCTAAAGACACCACAATCAAATCGGTATTAATTATTGGATCAGGGCCTATTGTTATTGGTCAAGCTTGCGAATTTGACTACGCAGGTTCACAATCGGCTCGTTCTCTTCGTGAGGAAGGAATTGAAGTTATCTTAATTAACTCAAATCCAGCAACGATTATGACCGACCCATCCATGGCCGATCATGTTTATTTAAAACCACTGACTACAAAATCAATCATAGAAATCCTTAAAGCACATCCACAAATTGATGCTGTTTTACCAACAATGGGTGGACAAACTGCTTTAAATCTTTGTATTGAAGCAGATGAAAAAGGAATTTGGAAAGATTTTGACGTACGTTTAATAGGTGTTGATATCAATGCGATTAACATTACAGAAGATAGAGAGCAATTCAAAAACTTATTAAATAAGATTGGAATTCCTCAAGCTCCTGCAAAAACGGCTAATTCTTTCTTGCAAGGTAAAGAAATTGAGCAAGAATTTGGTTTTCCCTTAGTAATTCGTCCTTCGTTTACGTTAGGAGGAACTGGAGCAGCAATTGTTTATAAAAAAGAAGATTTTGATGGTGCTTTAACTTATGGTTTAGAAGCATCTCCAATTCACGAAGTCTTGATTGACAAAGCATTAATGGGTTGGAAAGAATACGAATTAGAGTTATTACGCGATAGTAATGACAACGTAGTGATTATCTGTACCATCGAAAATATGGATCCAATGGGAATTCATACGGGAGATTCGATTACAGTAGCGCCAGCCATGACATTATCTGATACGACATTCCAAAAAATGCGTGATATGGCGATTTTAATGATGCGCTCTATTGGAAATTTTGCGGGAGGTTGTAATGTACAATTCGCAGTTTCACCAGATGATAAAGAAGATATTGTAGCAATTGAAATCAATCCACGTGTATCTCGTTCTTCGGCATTAGCTTCAAAAGCAACGGGTTATCCAATTGCTAAAATCGCATCGAAATTAGCTTTAGGATACAATTTAGATGAATTACAAAATCAAATTACAAAATCAACTTCGGCTTTATTTGAACCAACGTTGGATTATGTAATCGTAAAAATACCAAGATGGAACTTCGATAAATTTGAAGGTTCAGACCGTACGTTAGGACTTCAAATGAAATCGGTAGGAGAAGTGATGGGAATTGGGCGTTCGTTCCAAGAAGCGCTTCACAAAGCTACACAGTCATTAGAAATCAAACGTAATGGGTTAGGAGCAGACGGAAAAGGTTATAAAAACTACGAACAAATCATTGAAAAATTAACTTTCGCGAGTTGGGACAGAGTTTTCGTAATCTATGACGCCATTGCGATGGGAATTCCGCTTTCAAGAATTCACGAGATTACCAAAATCGATATGTGGTTCTTAAAACAATATGAAGAATTATTCCATTTAGAAAGAGAAATTTCGAATTTTAAAGTAGATACGTTACCAAGAGAATTGCTGTTAGAAGCGAAACAAAAAGGGTACGGAGACCGCCAAATTGCGCACATGATGGGTTGTTTGGAAAGTCAAGTACATAAATTACGTGAAGAACAAAATATCAAACGTGTTTATAAATTAGTAGATACGTGTGCGGCAGAATTTAAAGCAGTAACACCCTATTTCTACTCGACTTTTGAAGCTGAAATTGAAAAAGCAGATGGAACTAAATACGTTCACAACGAGAGTATTGTTACCGATAAGAAAAAAGTAGTCGTTTTAGGTTCGGGACCAAATAGAATTGGACAAGGAATTGAGTTTGATTATTCATGTGTTCATGGTGTTTTAGCTGCGAAAGAATGTGGTTATGAAACTATTATGATTAACTGTAATCCAGAAACGGTTTCTACAGATTTTGATACGGCAGATAAATTGTATTTCGAGCCTGTTTTTTGGGAACATATTTACGATATCATCCAACACGAAAAACCAGAAGGTGTAATCGTTCAGTTAGGTGGACAAACAGCCTTGAAATTAGCAGAGAAATTAGCAAAATACGGAATTAAGATATTAGGGACTTCATTCGATGCTTTGGATTTAGCCGAAGATAGAGGGCGTTTCTCAGATTTATTAACCGAATTGAACATTCCATTTCCTAAGTTCGGAATTGCTGAAAGTGCGGAAGAAGCTACAAAATTAGCCGATACCTTAGATTTTCCATTATTAGTTCGTCCTTCGTATGTGTTGGGTGGACAAGGGATGAAAATCGTAATCAACAAACAAGAATTAGAAGAACACGTAATTGATTTATTAAAATCGATTCCAGGGAATAAATTATTGTTAGACCATTATTTAGATGGCGCTATCGAAGCAGAAGCAGATGCTATTTGTGATGCCGATGGAAATGTGTATATCATAGGAATTATGGAACACATTGAGCCTTGTGGGGTACACTCGGGAGATAGTAACGCGACTTTGCCTCCGTTTAACTTGGGCGAATTTGTAATGCAACAAATCAAAGACCACACAGAGAAAATCGCAAGAGCGCTACAAACGGTTGGTTTAATCAATATTCAGTTTGCGATAAAAGACGATACAGTGTATATTATTGAAGCGAATCCAAGAGCTTCTCGTACGGTGCCGTTTATTGCAAAAGCGTATGGCGAACCGTATGTAAATTATGCAACAAAAGTAATGTTAGGTCACAATAAAGTAACCGATTTTACTTTCAATCCACAATTAAAAGGATATGCGATTAAGCAACCAGTTTTCTCTTTCAGTAAGTTTCCAAATGTAAACAAAGCATTAGGACCAGAAATGAAATCAACCGGAGAAAGCATCTTATTCATAGACGATTTAAAAGATGACCAGTTCTACGATTTGTATGCAAGAAGAAAAATGTACTTAACGAAGTAATACAGAAAATCCAAAAAAATATACTGTATCCAAAATTTTAGACAAATTTTTAATTTTGATAATAGTTAGCCCGATTATATCGGGCTCACTATTTTTAATTTAATTTAATTCTTTTGTTGTTGAAAGACAAGTTCCTTTCACTTCCTTTATATTTCCTTTCAAAAAACGATATAATTAAAAGAGTAT
>JBIKZB010000172.1:0-4553 GCA_044354955.1 Flavobacterium sp.
AAGAGGAGGAGCAAATGGAGCAAGAATTCGTTTAGAGCCACAAAGAAGTTGGGAAGTAAACAACCCAATGCAATTGAACCGTGTATTATCGGTATTAGAAAAAGTTCAGTCCGATTTTAATGCGAAATCTAAAGATAAAAAAGTATCCTTAGCTGATTTAATTGTATTGGCAGGTAATACAGGAGTAGAACAAGCAGCAAAAAATGCTGGATATTCTGTTCAAGTACCCTTCACACCTGGTCGTATGGATGCTTCACAAGAACAAACTGATGTAAAATCATTTGCGGTTTTAGAACCTCAAGCGGATGGTTTCCGTAATTATTTAAAAACAAAATATACAGTTGCTACAGAAGAATTATTAGTGGATAAAGCCCAGTTGTTAACTTTAACAGCTCCAGAAATGACTGTTTTAGTAGGTGGAATGAGAGCTTTAAATACAAATTATGATGGTTCTAAACACGGTATTTTTTCTTCTGCAAAAGATAAATTAAGCAATGATTTCTTTGTGAATTTATTAGCAATGGGAACAACTTGGAAAGCGACTTCAGATGCACAAGAAGTATTTGAAGGTAGTAACATGAAAACAAACGAAGTTAAATGGACCGCAACTCGTGCCGATTTAATCTTTGGTTCTAATTCAGAACTACGCGCTATTGCTGAAGTGTATGCTCAAAATGATAACAAACAAAAATTTGTAAATGATTTTGTAGCCGCATGGACTAAAGTAATGAACTTAGATCGTTTTGATGTGAAGAAGTAATTGTTATAATCCCCCCAATTTTAAAAGCCTGTAGACGTAATGTTTGCAGGTTTCTTTTATGGTTTTTAGCACGCGGATGTTACGGGTCCGCCTTGGCGGAGCGCTGGTGGTGACGGATTTTTTGAAATACATAGGTACATAGTTTTTACACCGAGATGCATGGAGTTTTTTTGAAGTGGATTGTGTTGAGAGAGTTGCACAGAGGCATTGCACTTGATTTGGCACGCGGATATAACAGATTTGCTTGTACAAAACGCTGTTGTTAGCGAATTTTTTTAAACAGAAAGGAGATGATAGTTTTATAACACTAAGCTCAACTGAATTTTTTTGTAATGGATTGCGTTGAAAGAGTTGCATAGAGTCAGAGGCTTCGGACATTGCACTTTTCATAGTTTGCATAAGACTATATGTATAGTTTGTTATGCTGTTAAGCAACTCTTGAACAAGAGTCATCCTAATGTTTTCAAAAGCAAGTTCTTTGGAAATTTTATATATTTTTTGGTTTTAAAAGTAGTTAAAACTATGCAATTTAGTTCATTTTGCTTTCAGCTTCTAAAAATGTTATATTTGTTTAAATGATTTTCAAACAACAAATTATTATTCAGTATAACGACTCACAGCTGATATAGTTGGGTTACTAAGTATCGTTATGCTGTATTGGAAGATGATATAAAAATTAGATAAAAGACAATACTAATACAGATTTGTGAAGCAAAAGATATTCAAATTTTGAAAGGAGTTGTTTCAGAAGACCACATTCATATGCATGTAGAATATCGACATCCACATGATATTAGTTCAATAGTAAAGTTGATGAAAGAGCGTTCGTCAAGGAAATTTCAAATGGAATTTCCAGAAATGAAAAAAATATTGGGGTTGTCATTTTTGGTCGATTGGTTTTGGATGTTGGAGTACAGGAAATATTACTGATGAAATGGTAAATGAATATTTAAAACACCATAAATTTCCAAATGACAATAATAATGGAAATTTCATTATTTAAGAGTAATTCAGCCTTACAGAACAATAAATAACATCAAAAATCAAATAATATAATTACACCCAACAAGTTAATCTTAATAAGAGTTAATAACTTCTTTTGTATTAACCCTTTTCATGATGTATTTTTGTAGATTAGTTAAAAAGTTATAGTACACTATGAAAGAAATGCAGCGATATATTAGCCAATTAAACGAAGCACAGCAAGCACCTGTTTTGCAGAAAGACGGTCCTATGATTGTAATTGCGGGCGCAGGTTCTGGAAAAACACGTGTGTTAACCGTTCGTATTGCTAACTTGATGAGTCAAGGAGTTGATGCATTTAATATTTTAGCCTTAACTTTTACCAACAAAGCTGCACGTGAAATGAAAAAACGTATCGCGGATATTGTTGGAACCAATGAAGCTAAAAACCTTTGGATGGGAACTTTTCACTCGGTTTTTGCTAAGATTTTACGTAGTGAAGCTGATAAATTAGGTTATCCATCAAATTTCACGATTTACGATTCACAAGATTCTTTACGTTGTTTAGGTGGCATTATCAAAGAAATGCAATTGGACAAAGAAATTTACAAACCAAAGCAAATCTTAGGTAGAATTTCATCCTATAAAAATTCCTTAATAACAGTAAAAGCCTATTTCAATAATCCCGAATTACAAGAAGCCGATGCGATGAGTAAAAAACCACGTATGGGTGAAATTTACCAACAATACGTAGAGCGTTGTTTTAAATCGGGTGCGATGGATTTTGATGATTTGTTATTGAAAACCAATGAATTATTAAATCTTTTCCCAGATGTATTGGCAAAATATCAAGATAGATTTAGATACATTTTAGTAGATGAGTACCAAGATACGAATCACTCGCAGTATTTGATTGTTCGTGCTTTGTCTGACAGATTTCATAATATTTGTGTGGTAGGTGATGATGCGCAAAGTATTTATGCCTTCCGTGGTGCGAACATCAACAATATTTTAAATTTCCAGAAAGATTACGAAAACGTTCAATTGTACAGATTGGAACAAAATTATCGTTCATCAAAAAACATCGTAGAAGCAGCGAATAACGTAATCAATAAGAATAAAACCAAGTTAGATAAAATCGTTTGGACATCCAACGATGACGGACCAAAAATAAAAGTCCACCGAAGTTTAACGGATGGAGAAGAAGGGCGTTTTGTAGCGGCTACAATCTTTGAACAGAAGATGCAAAACCAAATGTTAAATGGTCAATTTGCTATTTTATATAGAACGAATGCGCAATCTCGTGCTATGGAAGATGCCTTACGTAAACGTGATATTCCGTACAGAATTTATGGTGGTTTGTCGTTTTATCAACGTAAGGAAATCAAAGATGTTTTAGCCTATTTGCGTTTGGTGATTAATCCAAAAGATGAAGAAGCGTTAGTGCGTGTGATTAATTATCCGGCAAGAGGAATTGGCGACACCACGGTTGAAAAACTTACGGTTGCGGCCAATCATTACAAGCGTTCTATTTTTGAAGTAATGGAACACATTGATAAAATTGATTTGAAACTGAATTCGGGAACAAAAGCAAAATTGAATGATTTTGTGACGATGATTAAAAGTTTTCAAGTGATTAATGAAAATCAAGATGCATTTTTCTTAACCGATCATGTTACGAAGAAAACGGGATTAGTTCAAGAATTGAAGAAAGATGGAACTCCAGAAGGAATTGCCAAAATTGAAAATATTGAAGAGTTACTAAACGGTATTAAAGATTTTACCGAAGGACAAATTGAAATTGATGGCGCTCGTGGAGCTTTAGCCGAATTTATGGAAGACGTAGCTTTAGCAACCGATTTAGATAAAGACACAGGTGATGACGATAGAGTAGCGTTAATGACGATTCACTTAGCAAAAGGATTAGAATTTCCGCATGTGTTTATTGTTGGATTGGAAGAAGATTTGTTTCCAAGTGCAATGAGTTTAAACACCCGTAGCGAATTAGAAGAAGAACGTCGATTATTCTATGTAGCTTTAACACGTGCCGAACATCAAGCATATTTAACGTATGCGCAATCGCGTTATCGTTGGGGAAAATTAGTAGATAGTGAACCTTCGCGTTTTATTGAAGAAATCAACGATGAATATTTAGAATATTTGAATCCAGTAGATTCGGGTTATCGCTACAAACCGGTTATGGATATTGATGTTTTTGGCGATATTGATAAATCTAAATTGCGATTAGCAAAGCCAACGGCTGGAACACCACCAAAATATTTAACGCGAGACGAACCTGTTTCTTCTGCAAATATTCGAAGATTAAAACCAGTTTCTAGCAATTCAGGAAATTCAAATGTCGTAGATGCGAATTTAAACGTTGGTAATATCGTAATGCACGAGCGATTTGGAAAAGGACAAATTGTAAACATTGAAGGAATAGGTGCAGATAAAAAAGCCGAAATTCGTTTTGATGTTGGCGGATTAAAGAAGTTGTTGTTGAGGTTTGCTAAATTAGAAGTTATAGGATAAATTAATTTTATTGTAAATGGATTTAAAAGAATGTATTTGTTGTAAAAATGAAGTGCTGGAGAATAGTACAAATTGTAAATTCTGCGATTTCCCTTTTTCGGGAAGCGATGAAGAAAAATCGAAACACATTGGTAGATTTATAGTTAATAAAAGAGTAATTTCTGATTCAGAAGATTCATTAGAAAAGAATCAATATTTATTGTATATCATTTCCGCAATTACATTTATATCAGCAATAATATTCTTCAATAAAATTGAAGGTTTTTATTTTGAAACAGTTTTAAGTTTTTTTAATGGG
>JBIKZB010000173.1:0-4547 GCA_044354955.1 Flavobacterium sp.
GTCAATGTTTCTAGTTATGCTGATGGTGTTTATTTTTTAAACCTAACTATTGGAGGTGGATCTAAAACTTTAAAATTTATAAAAAATTAATTTTATAAAATATTTATAAAGTAAAAAGGATTGAATGTATTCAATCCTTTTTACTTTGCATTAAATTATCATTTTGAAAATATACAATTCACTTACATCTTTTACTTGTTCAAGAAAAACAATTGTAACAATTGGCACTTTTGACGGAGTTCATCTAGGACATAAATCTATACTAGATAAATTAACTCAAGCAACAAATAAAGGAGCATATGAAACAGTTGTGCTTACCTTTTTTCCTCATCCTAGAATGGTATTACAGCAAGACGTTGCTATTAAATTATTAAACACCATTGATGAAAAAGCAACACTACTTGAAAATTACGGAATTGACGCCTTAATTATTCATCCATTTGATACCGCTTTTTCTAATTTATCTGCTGAAGAATTTGTAAAAGACATTTTAGTAGACCAATTAAACATCCATAAAATTATCATTGGTTATGATCATCGTTTTGGTAAAAACAGAACCGCTGATATTAATGATTTAATTTCATTTGGTAAAAAATATGATTTTGAAGTAGCACAAATTGGCGCTGAAGAAATTGATGAAATTGCAATTAGTTCCACTAAAATTAGAAAAGCTTTATTAGAAGGCGATGTCAAATTAGCCAATCAATATTTAGGGTATTCTTATTTTATCTCGGGAAAAGTGATTGAAGGTAAAAAAATTGGAAGAACCATAGGTTTTCCTACAGCGAATATCGAGATAAATGAAAACTACAAATTACTGCCTAAAAATGGTGTTTATGTTGTTTCTAGTACTATAAATAATGTTGTTTATTTTGGAATGATGAACATTGGAAACAACCCAACTATTGGTGATAACGAACAAACCATTGAAGTTCATTTTTTTGAACTACATCAGGATATTTATGGAGAAAACATACAAATCTCTATACTGAAACACATTCGAGAAGAACAAAAATTCAGTAACATTGATGAATTAAAAATCCAACTTGAACACGACAAAGCTTTTTCTCAAAACTATCTTAAGAATTTGATTTAGCTATTTTACTAAAAAAATCCCGATGTTTATCTACATCGGGATTAATTTTATTTTGTCATTTCAGTGAAATACTTGTAGAATAATGGAATGGTTTCGATTCCTTTTAAGTAATTGAAAACTCCAAAATGTTCATTGGGTGAGTGAATTGCATCGCTATCTAATCCAAATCCCATTAAAATCGTTTTAGACTTTAATTCCTTTTCAAATAAAGCAACAATAGGAATACTACCACCAGAACGAACTGGAATAGCCGGAACGCCAAAAGTCTCTGTATAAGCTTTATTTGCTGCTCTATATCCAACGCTATCAATTGGTGTAACATAACCCTGTCCACCATGATGAGGCGTTACTTTTACTTTAACCGATTTAGGCGCGATACTTTCAAAATGATTTTTGAATAACACAGTAATTTCTTCCCAATCTTGGTTTGGCACTAAACGCATTGATATTTTTGCAAATGCTTTACTTGCAATAACTGTTTTAGCTCCTTCACCAGTATATCCACCCCAAATTCCGTTTACATCTAAAGTAGGACGAATAGAATTTCTTTCATTAGTTACATATCCTGATTCTCCATAAACTTCGTCAATAGCTAAAGCATTTTTGTATTTTTCTAATGAAAAAGGCGCTTTTGCCATTTCAGCTCTTTCAGCAGCAGATAATTCTTCTACTTTGTCATAGAAACCTGGGATAGTAATGTGATTGTTTTCATCGTGTAACGAAGCTATCATTTTGGTCAACACATTGATTGGATTTGCAACTGCACCACCATATAACCCAGAGTGTAAATCTCTATTAGGTCCTGTAACTTCCACCTCAACATAACTTAAACCTCTTAAACCTGTTGTAATAGAAGGTTGTTGATTTGAAATCATTCCGGTATCCGAAATTAAGATTACATCGTTAGCCAATTTTTCTTGATTTCTTTCTACAAACCACCCCAAGCTTTTTGAACCTACTTCTTCCTCGCCTTCAATCATAAATTTCACATTACATGGCAAGCAATTATTTTGAATCATGTATTCAAAAGCTTTCACATGCATATACATTTGACCTTTATCGTCACATGCACCACGCGCAAAAATAGCGCCTTCAGGATGAATTTCTGTGGTCTTAATAACAGGCTCAAAGGGTGGTGATGTCCACAATTCCATTGGATCTGGTGGTTGCACATCGTAATGACCATACACTAAAACTGTTGGCAAATTCTTATCGATTATTTTTTCTCCGTAAACGATCGGATAACCTGGTGTTTCGCAAAGTTCTACAAAATCACATCCTGCTTTTTCTAAACTTTCTTTTACAGCCTCGGCAGTTAATACTACATCATGAGCATAAGCACTATCTGCACTTACAGAAGGAATCTTTAAAAGTTCAATTAATTCATTTAAAAAACGTTCTTTATTTTCTTGAACGTATTGTTTTATATTGTCCATTGTGTTGAATTGATAAAGTTCAAAAATACAAAATTGATTTGATATGAAAATAGAAAAAGCCCAATCTTTATTTAATTGGGCTTTATTACTTGATGTATTCTATATCTAAAAAACTATTTTTTTAGTGACTTTAACTCCGTTTTCAAGGGTTATTTGAATAATTAATGGCACCGAATTTTTCTGTATCGAATTAATTTCAAATGTTGAAGCACTAATACCTGTTTCATTAACCAATAACTGCCCTAACACATTATGAATTTGCACGCTTTTAATCATTTGATTAGGCGATGCAATAGCAATTACATTAGAAGAAGATACCAAAACATCATCCGTGTTTGTGAAATCATCACTTCCTAATGTTTCATTTTCATATCTCAAAACAAATCGTTCATTATTTATACCACTTGTTGCTGTAAAGCTATATGGATTTAATTTCAAATCATGAATAATTCCTAATTCTTTATCTTCTAAATAAATATTTTGGTCAGCACTAAATAACCCATCAACCTCAGCTAATGCAATTGAAAAATTGCCAGAAATATTGGTTTTAAATCCCATCGGAACTTTATCATTTACATCAAATGGAAGTGCTCTTCCTTGAATCGTCATAATATCATTTTCAATTAAAGAATAAAAATTTTGTGTCATTTTATAATTTGTTGCAGCATCAAACAAACGGTCTTTATCTATGGTAGCACCATCAACATAAGCAACTAAGGTTCGTGTTGTTTCATTTGGCGTTATTAAATCTAACCAAATTCTATGACGCTCTAAATCTTCCCCTAACGAATTGCTTGTAATGCTATTTGAAGATCTATAGAATTGACTATTTGAATACGATGTATTTCTCATAGAATTATTGAACAAAGCCGTACTAGAAGTAGCTGCTCCTGGATTCATAAGTACAAAGAAACTTTGACCTCCACCAATTACACTTAATGTTCCTGCTCCACTTGTAGCTCCTGAGCCATTAATTGCGATATAATCTGCAGCCGTATAATTAGATACAAAATTAGCATAAAATGGATCTGAGATAGCTGTACTTGGCAATGTTCCGTGAGTCCACAAGCGTACAAAACCATCTAACTGAGGATTTGCTGTTAAAAACGCACCAATACTAATAGCAGATGGATAAGGATTTCCTAATAAATTCCAATTATCATCTGTAGCTAAACGCATAACTCCATTTGGTCCAAGAGTTCCAGCACCTAAATCACTTCCTCGTTTAATGGTAGGTGTATATACTCCATTTCTAGGTACGCCAATAAAGTTTCTAGACAATATCCCTCTCATAATATAACCAACTCCAGCTTGCATAGGTGTATTCCCTGCTGCAGTCCAATTTCCTTGTCCTCCATTTGGATTTGCTACATCCGGCGACCATGTATAAATATAACCAGAAGGCGTATTTACGCCATTTACTGGTGAAGACCAATATACGTAATCTAAAGGAACACCTGTAGTACTTCTTTGGTACGAAATAGCACCCGTGTTTACGGCTACATCATTAATTTGAACTAATGAACCACTGTTTAAAACCGTTAATGTGCCATTATTTGTGATGTTATTTTGAACTTCCACATAACCCGCTGAAGAAATAGTTAAAGTTCTTGTATTGTTTACCGTTAAACTACAACAGCTAAAATTACCATTAGTTGCGGTTACATAGATTCCGTCAATAATTGCTGATTTGCTCAATGATGGTGTCCCATTTGACCATGCTGAACCATTCCAAGTGGTTGCAACTGATTCCGTAATTTTTACAGCATTACTTGCTGAATAACAAGTTTCTAAATTTTCTCTAATTTGACAATAATACTGATAATTTATTACTCCTGTTACTACTGAAATATTTAAAGATGTGGTTGTGGCACCACTATAAATTCCATCATCTGTTACAGTTGTCCAAGTTGCACTTCCAGGTGCAGCAAAAAACCATTGATAAGTTAAGGTATTTCCTCCTACAAATCCTTCAGTTCCAGCAGTAGTTAAAATCACCGATGTAGCACTACAAG
>JBIKZB010000174.1:0-4540 GCA_044354955.1 Flavobacterium sp.
GTTTGTGGTCCATCTTGAATAGATGCTACTTGTTTTAGATAAACTGGCATATTGTTATTTACACCTACAACCAAGTTTTCTACATCTTCAGAAGTGGATAAAAACTTACCAGTGGTGACTAAATATTCGGTGTCATTTTGCACAAAACTTCCTGATTGCGAACTTCCGTTATTGGCTTGAATCATTTGCATAATGCTCAACGCATCTACACCATTTTCGCCCATTTTATCTTTGTCTAAAACTACTTTTAGCTCGCGCGTTCTACCACCAATTTCTTTCGTAATAGCAACGTCTTTTACTTTTTCAACTTCCGAAGTAACTTCTTCTGCTATTTGACGCAATTGAAAATCATCATATTTTTCGCTCCAAAGTGTTAATCCTAACATCGGAACATCGTCAATAGAACGCGTTTTCACCATGGGTTGATAAACACCTTGTGGAAACATATTTTGGTGTTTCATCAATTCGTCGTATAATTTTACATACGAATCTTCGCTGTTTTCACCCACATAAAATTGCACAACCATCATTGCCTGACCGTTCATTGCCATACTGTGAATGTGCTCTACTCCTTTGATGTTTGAAATTACTTTTTCAAGCGGTTTAATCACTCTACTTTCTACTTCGCTTGGACTTGCTCCTGGATAACCCACCATTACGTCGGCCATAGGAACATTAATTTGTGGTTCTTCTTCTCTAGGAATTAAGAACGAACTGTATGTACCAATGATCATCAACGCTACCATCAATAAAATGGTTAGTTTTGAGTTGATGAAAAAATTGGCTATTTTACCTGATATACCTTCTTGCATGATTCTAATTTGTTAATGAGACAATGTGTCGATGTGCAAATTAATTGACATATTGGCTAATTGATTAATTGGCTAATTGAACTTTAGCTCCGTTAAATAGTTTTCCTTCAGCTGAAACGATGTATTGTTCGTCTGCTGATAATCCTGATAAAACTTCTACTTGATTCCCAAATGTTTTTCCGATTCGTAACCATCTTAAAATAGCCACGTTGCCACTTCCGATAGTGTAAATCCCTGTCAATTGACCTTGTTTTACTAAAGCAGTTTCTGGAACCATAACAACATCCAATTTCACAGAAGTTACTTCTTTTTTAGCTGTTGGAAACTGTACATTTACGAACATTCCTGATAAAATTTCTTTATCCCTTTTGTCTAAAGTTACTTTCACCAAATATTGTCCACCCGTATTTTTTGCTGACAAACTCACTTCCGAAACTTTTCCAGCGACTTCTTTGTTTAATGATTTCACGTTGATTTTAACTGGCATTCCGTTTTTTACATTCGAAATATCACTTTCTGAAACCATTGCGGTTACTTGTAATCTTGAAGCGCCTTCAATACTTACTAAAGGCATTCCTGGATTGGCCATATCGCCTTCTTTTACGAAAGTATTCGTTACTGTTCCTGAAAATGGAGCTGTAATATTCGAATAAGAAAACTGCGCCATGACTTCATTACGCATTTGTTTGGCTGCTTCTAAACCTGCTTTTGCCATTTCGTAGCGAGCCGTCATATCGTCTAATTCTTTTTGCGAAGCCGACTGTTGTGCAAATAAATTCACAAAACGATCATAATCTTTCTTAGCATTGTTATAACCCGCAGTTGCTTGTGTGATGGATGCATCAACTTGTGCTTTTTTGGCTTGTAAATCAGTATTATTGATACTTACCAAAAGTTGTCCAGCCGAAACATTTTGTCCCACTTTTACATTCACTTTGGTGACATATCCCATCATTCTTGTGCTTAGATTTGCACTGTTTTCCGATTCGATTTTTCCACTTGCCGTTATGTATGGTCTATTAGAAGCTTCAGAATTTCCAGCCACTTTTACTAGAATTGCAGGTAAATCAGCTACGTTTTCTTTTTTATCACCTCCACAAGATGTTAAGATTAGTGATGAAATGGTTAATATTGTTAGTATCTTTTTCATATTATTAATTTTAAAATTTATTTTTTGGAACACAGATTTAAGAAATTTGAGAAATCTAACAATCTGATTTAATTATTCTTTGTCTTAATTCTTAATACTCAAATCTTACTACTTACTTAGTTAAAAATTGTAAGTATTGTTTGGTAAAGTTATATTCGAAAACGGCTTGTAAATGCTCTAATTCTTTTTGTGCCATTTGCGTTTCAGCCATTAATAAATCAGTTGTTTTTTCTAATCCTTGTGTGAATCTATTTTGACGAATTCTAAAAGCTTCTTGCGATTGTTCAAAAGCTAATTTGGATAAATTCACTTTGTTTTCTGCATCTACCAATTGACGATTGGTTTTGCTCAATTCTAACTGACTTTGCTTTTTGTATTGTTCGGTTTCAATTTCGGCTTTTTCAAAATCAGCTTTTGCTTTTTGAGTTTTCCCAATGGTTTTAAATCCATCAAAAATATTCCACGATAATTGCGCACCCACTAAATACCCTTTAGCTGAAGTTCCGAAAATATTTCGATCATATAATTCATAACTTCCAAAAGCATTTAATCTTGGTAAGAATCCGAATTTTGAAGATTGAAACATTTTTTTGTACGCTTCAGACGATTTTTGCATTGCTTGAATATCTTTTCTTGCATCCGAAATTGTAGTATTCATACTTTCGATTGCAATTGAATTATCTAAAGCTTCTGCTGGATTGTAGGTTTTTCCAGCCATATCTTCGTTTAATAAAAATGCTAAATAATCAGATGCGTTTTGCACATTTGATTTGGCATATTGTAATTGATTTGTAATTTCATTCACACGAACTTGCACGTTTAACAAATCGGTTTTTTGCAACATTCCGTTTTTAAAATAATTTTCAACCAATTTTAAATTGCCCTGTGCAGTTGTATTGGCTTTTTCCAACACGTTAACCGCTTTATAAGCCAATTGTAATTGCATGTATGCTTTTGAAACTTCTAATTCTAAATATTCCTTAGTTCGTTCAGTTTGTAATTGAAAAGCGTCCATTTTTGCCTTAGCAGCTTGTCTTCCGTACAAACCATCTAAATTAAAAAGAGGTTGTTGTACTTCGATTTTAGTGGCGAAGTTTTGGGTTTTCTCGGGATCGTTTAACAACGCTGGATTAAAATCGGAAGCAGTTAAGATTTCCTGATTTAATTTTGACCCAAATGCCATTAACGGATTCGTTGTTGAAATTCCGGTATGCGAAACATTAATATTGGGTAAAAAAAGTGCATTTGATTGACGATAATCCGCTTTAGCGGATTGAAATGATTTTTCGGCCACTTTAATTTGAAGATTATTTTCAGTGACTTTTTGCAACAAATCATTTTTTGAAATCGTCAAAGTATCTTGTGCAAAAGCTGCACCAGTTACCATTCCTAATACGATTAATAAATTGACTTTTTTCATAATTAGCTTTATTCTTATTTTATAGTACAAATGTACGTTCGTAAAAAAAGGTAGTCGGTAACAAGAGTTACACAAGAGTGTAATATAAGTTACTTAAAAAGAAAGAGCGCCTTAAAGACGCTCTGACTAACCAATAAAACTAAAACAAACATCAACAAATCGATGATGTTATTTTCTTGTTCCACCATGACCTCCAGCCACAATTTTTAAAATTCTAATATTTAAATAAAAGAATTTGAATAATTGAATCAATGGATTTTGCATTTTAGAACGCTGTGCGTTTGATATTCTTTGTGTCATTTTATATGTTTTGTTGTCAGTTGACAGTTATCAGCTTCTTGCTTAATTTTCCTAGGCTTTACCCTATTCAGGGATTAACCACCAAAAAGGTTTCATTTTTGCTTTATAAAGAAAAGCGTAGTGCAAGGATAATTTTACCCAGTGGCCCGCTAAACCGATATCTCCGAAAGTTTTTTTGATATCTCTTCCACCTGTATTTGGATATTTTTTATAATCGGGAACAATTGGATAGGTTGTAATACTTACACCGCTTCCTTGTGTCATTCCGTAACCTGCAGATGCAATACAAGCCGCACCCATATTTCCCATAGAACCTTTGTGATGCAACGATTCTTTTCCTGATTTAATGGAATCTATAATATTATCCGCTACCAATTTTGCTGTAATTCCAGAAGGCATTCCAGTTCTTGGTGGCGCTGGAAAAATTTCGGTTCCGTTTTTACTTTTTCGTGGTTTTGAAATGGTATGAGGAGGTGCGAAAGCAATTCCGGGTGCAAAAATAGTTGGATAACTCGGATTTTGATAGGTTTCTGGCCAATCTTGAACCGTCCATTCTTCATAAGGTCTTGGTGTATAATCGGCATCTACTACCATAAAACCTCTAAATAATTTTTCGGTAATATTTTGCCCGTTTTTGTCATACGCTTGAAAACCATGTCCTGAAAAAGCGGGAATTAGCATCCCAAAATCGAATGTTTCTGTTTTATATTCGCCTTCTAAATTTTCATAATGTACTAAACCATCTTCCACTTTTGTTACTCCAGCTCCTAAAATCCATTTGATATCGCGATCTTCAAAAATCATTTCCACCATATCTTTAGATTTCATATTGAAACCGTTGTATTCCATCAACATACC
>JBIKZB010000012.1:0-15739 GCA_044354955.1 Flavobacterium sp.
GCCAGGAATGGATTTAATAGATGAAGACATTTTAGTTACAGTAAAAAAAGGAAAAAAGAAAACAATTGTAGATGTTTCAAGGTTTACAATTCAAATTCCTGAAAATGGAATTATTGTTGGATTTGAAAGTTTAATAATTGAGCAAAATAAATTTGAACAAGAAGTTCATAGTCAAAAGCCTAAAAAGAAGTTTAAGGTGAAAAATTATTCTCCTCATATCATGTATTTTTATAATGATTTTGTGGAGAATTACGTTTATAGATCAGGTAAATGGTTATATTTTAATAAGGCTTATAAAGAAAAATTCAAAGAAACTTACAGAATACCAATTCCAGCCATAAATCTAATTTTAACCAACTAATGAAATACTTAATTTTTTTATATCTAATCTCATGTTCTCTTTCCGCACAAATCCGTGGCGTAGTCAAAGACAGCATTTCTGGCGAACCGATTCCTTTTGTGAATATTTGGGTGGAGAACGAAACAGTTGGAACTACTTCTGAAGCAGATGGTACTTTTTTCTTAGAAGCATCAAAAGAAAAAAACATTGTGATTTCGGTTTTAGGTTATGAACGAAAAATTCTAAAAGGAACAGCTATTTCAATAGTTCAATTAAAACCAATGACTTACGATTTAGCGGAAGTGGTAATATTAAATAAGAAACAATCCAAAATAATAGAAATTGGAGATATTAAAAATGCGATTTTTCAATCCTTTGATAACGGACCAAAAATTGAAGCCAAATTTTTCCCCTATCAAGCTTCTTATAGTAAAACCAAGTTTATAAAAGAAGTTACTATTTTTACCGACAGCCGTATTGATGATGCAACCATAAAACTTCATTTTTATAGCGTAGATGAAAATGGTTATCCAGGTAAAGAATTATTAACAAAAGACTATATCGTAACATTAAAAAAAGGTATAATTAAACATCGATTTGTTATTTCGCAATTTGATTTGATATTTCCAGAAAAAGGAATGTTTGTGGCCTATGAAAAATTGTTAATTGAAAGCAATAAAACAGGTTCAAAATACCAACCCTATGTATTGTATAATTATGTTGAACGCAATTTCTTTTATACTTATGCCTATGGAAAATGGACAAAATTAAATGCAGAAACACAAGGAAAATTACAATTAAACGAGCCCGCAATCAACCTAGTTTTATCTAACTAAAAATAAAAGTAGTACATTTGCAGGTTAGATAAACATATATAATGAAAGACATTAAAAACATTTCGCGTTCTAGAGCGCAAGAGTCCTCAGCAGCTATTGAGCGACTGTACATTACCATGAGACACTTATTCAACAGAGGTTTTTATAAACCAATGGGTGTTTCGGGAGAAACTTTAAGAGAAGCTTTATTAGCGCTTCGACCAGAAATTTACGGAAGTATTGCCGAAGAAAAAGTAGAATTAAACGGATTATTATACGTAATTGAACGTTTACCAATTGGAATTGAAGAGTGTCGTTATATTAATTTAACTTCAGATGAAGGGTATTCAAATTCGCACTTTAAAGCGATTGTTCCACCAAAAAGAAGAAGAAATTGTTACCGAATTGATGACGAACAAATGAATGTGGAAATCACACGTGGTCGTTCAGATATTTATGATATTTTAACGCATTTAACGTTTATTTTCATCGAATCACATAAAATTAAAGATAGAGTTTTAATTGATGACGAAGGAGCTGTTTCAAGAGATTGGCAAAAACTAGAAATTGCAGTAAAACAAACCAAAAAATTACCTTTAATTGAAAGAGAAAAAGCAATTTCACACGCAGCCAATGTATTAGGAAGAACGTTTGCCGAAGTACAAGCTATTTACGATGATTTTGCTACAACGGAAGCTCCAGATCGATTTTTACACGTAGTGTATTGGTTAGGAAAATTAGCTATTGAAGAAGTAATAGATAGTAACAAAAGAACCATAACATTTAGTCCTATCTTAAGAGAACGATTAGGTCATCATATTTATGGGGATATTTGGGCTACCACTATTAAAGAAGTTTTACAACAAAAAAACTTATTAGATAGACCTATCCACATTATTAGTGCAAATATGCATAGTGTAATGAACTCTCTTTTTGCCGAACCTGTTTTAGGAAAAAAATACAAAAACACACCTGAATTTCAGATATTTGAAGATTTAAGTAGCTCATCCAATAAAGAGTTGCGCAAGAAAGTAGAAGAATTTGCGTTTCAACAAGGAATGATTTCTTTACCCGATACATCTGGAACTAATATCGATGTTCAAATTTTTGACACCGCAAAAATTGATTTATCAAAAACCATTTTTGCTTCGTCTAAACTTGCCAAAGAAAAACCAGTACTTATAGTAATGGATTATGCTTTTGGCGAGCAAGCTTTTGAAACTATAGATGAGTTGTTGAAACCTTTTAAAGAAGAAAAGAACAATAAAATTTTCTTAAATGTAGAATCGGTTTCAATAATGGGTAAGGCTGGAATTTTAGAAGGCGGAAAAGGAGACATCATGATTCCGAATGCACACGTAAATGAAGGAACAGCTGATAATTATCCTTTTGAAAATGAATTAACAAAAGAAATGTTTGAAGGAAACGATATTCCTGTTTTTGCAGGACCTATGATTACCGTTTTAGGAACATCACTTCAAAATAGAGATTTGTTAAAGTTTTTTCACGAATCTACATGGCAAGCCATTGGTTTGGAAATGGAAGGAGCTTATTATCAAAAAGCCATTCAATCGGCTTCAAAAATTAGAAAAAGTATTAATCCAAATGTGAAAGTTCGATACGCTTATTATGCTTCAGATAATCCATTAGAAACAGGAAGTACATTAGCTTCAGGAGGATTAGGTACTACAGGAGTTAAACCTACATATTTAATTACTATTAAAATATTAGAACAAATTTTTAACATAAAATAAGAATTGATGAGCACAAATTCTCAAGATCAAGAAATCGACTTAGGACAAATAAGTAAAGGAATTAAGAATTTTTTTAATGGAATTGTTAATTCAATATTTGATTTTATATTTTTTTTAAAAAAGAAAACTTTAATTATAGGAATTTTGTTTGTAACTGGAATTATTTCAGGCTATTTATTAGATCAAAACACTAAAAAATTCACTTCTGAAGTTATAGTTGCTCCAAATCTAGGAGGTTATGACTATTTATATGCAAAAATTGACCTAATTAAATCTAAATTAAAAGAAAAAGACTTAACTTTTTTTAAATCAATAGGAATTTCTAAGACAGATATTATACTAGATATTGAAGTAGAACCCATAATTGATATTTACACTTTTGTTAATACAAATACAGCTATTGCAGATAACGCACAAAACACTCAAAATTTTGAGTTGATGAAATTATTAGCTGAAAATGAAGATATAAACAACGTTATTAAAGACGAAAAAACAAGTAAAAATTATCCTCATCATAAGATACTAATAACTACAAAAGATAAAATAAAAGATAAAGATATTATTGATCCTATTTTAGATTATTTAAATTCAGATGAATATTTGAATAAAATATTAGCTATAACTCGTGAAAACATTAACATAAAAATTAAGAAAAACGAGGAACAAATTATACAAGTAGATAAATTAATAACACAAATTTCAGAAAATTTAGCAAAAGAAAAAAGCGCCTCTAATTTAGTTTACAATAATGAAAATAGCGAAATAAACAGTTTGTTTTCATTAAAAAACTCACTAATTAATGAAATAGCAGGACAAAGAATCAACTTAGAAAGTATTAAATTGTTCATTAAAGACATTAGTACTACTACAAATATTATAAATTCTAAAGGGACAAATAATAAAATGAAATTTGTGTTACCATTTATTTTTGTTATCATTTACTTGATTTTATATGGTTTTATGTCACTTTACAAAAAACAATTAACAAGAGTTAGTTAATGAAAAATATATTAATAACAGGCGGTGCCGGATTTATTGGCGCTAATTTTGTTCCTTACTTTATAGAAAACAATTCAGATTATCATTTGGTAAATTTGGATTTATTGACTTATGCAGGAAATTTAGAAAATGTTTCTGAAGTAGAAAATCATTCGAGATATACTTTTGTTCAAGGGGATATTTGCGATAGAAATTTTATTGAAGAATTATTTCAAAAATATCAATTCCACGATGTAATTCACTTTGCTGCAGAAAGTCATGTTGATAACTCCATTTCAGGTCCGGAAGCATTCATTAAAACCAATGTTTTAGGAACATTTAATTTGTTAGATTCGGCAAGAAAACTTTGGATGTTGGCTCCTAATCAATACAATGCTGGATTTGAAAACTCACGTTTTCACCACGTTTCTACCGATGAGGTTTATGGAACATTAGGTGAAACAGGTTTGTTTGAAGAAACCACTCCTTATGCACCAAATAGTCCATATTCTGCATCAAAAGCAGGTTCCGATATGATTGTGAGAAGTTATTTCCACACTTATGGAATGAATGTAGTTACGACAAATTGTTCTAACAATTATGGGCCTAAACAGCATAATGAAAAGTTAATCCCTACAATTATTCGAAAAGCAATTTCTGGAGAAAATATTCCAATTTATGGCGATGGTAAAAATGTACGCGATTGGTTATATGTTTTAGATCATAGCAAAGGAATTGAATTAGCTTTCAAAACAGGAAAATCTGGAGAAACCTACAATATTGGCGGAAGAAACGAACGCAATAATTTATATATTGTAGACACTGTTTGTTCTATTTTGAATGAACTACAACCTAAATCAAACGGAAAATATCAAGATCAAATAACATTTGTAAAAGATAGACCAGGTCATGATTTACGTTATGCAATTGACGCCACCAAAATTGAAACAGAATTAGGCTGGAGAGCCGATGAAAATTTTGAGTCGGGAATCAAGAAAACAATAGAATGGTACATTAAAAAGTTTCAAGTTTAAAGTTATTTTTGTTTCAATTTAGCCCAACCTGAAACCTGAAACTTTAACAAAATAAACAAAACTTATGAAAGGAATTATATTAGCAGGAGGTTCTGGCACACGTTTACACCCGTTAACTTTAGCAGTAAGTAAACAGTTAATGCCAATTTATGATAAACCAATGATTTACTATCCATTATCAACATTGATGTGGGCAGGAATTAACGAGATTTTAATTATTTCAACACCGCATGATTTACCCTTATTCCAAAAACTTTTAGGAGATGGAAAAACTTTAGGTTGTAAATTTGAATATGCGGTTCAAGAAGATCCAAACGGATTAGCAGAAGCGTTTATTATTGGAAAAGATTTTATCGGACAAGATAAAGTAGCGTTGGTTTTAGGAGATAATATTTTTTATGGGACAGGCTTAGCTGAGTTACTTCAGGCTAATAATAATCCAGAAGGAGGAATTATTTATGCTTATCATGTTCACGACCCAGAGCGTTATGGCGTGGTTGATTTTGATTCTAAAGGAAATGTACTTTCTATAGAAGAAAAACCATTAGAACCTAAATCAAATTATGCCGTTCCTGGTATTTATTTTTATGACAATTCTATTGTAGAAATAGCAGCAAATATTAAACCAAGTCCTCGTGGCGAATTAGAAATTACAGACGTAAATAAAGAATATTTAAAGCAAGGAAAATTAAAAGTTAGCATATTAGATAGAGGAACCGCTTGGTTAGATACAGGCACATTTCAATCATTAATGCAAGCAGGACAATTCGTGCAAGTTATTGAAGAACGCCAGGGATTAAAAATTGGAGCTATTGAAGAAGCGGCATATAAAATGGGATTTATTGATGCTTTACAATTGCAAAAATTAGCAGAACCGCTTTTAAAAAGTGGCTATGGTACACATTTAATGAGTTTGATTAAAGAATAAGCATGAATTTTATTGCAACAAAATTAAAAGGATGTTTTATCCTAGAACCCAAAGTAATTATTGATGAGCGTGGCTATTTTATGGAAAGTTTTAACCAAAAAACTTTTCAAGAAGGAGTGGGTCAAGAAGTTTGCTTTGTACAAGATAATCAATCGTTTTCAACCAAAGGTGTTTTACGAGGACTACATTATCAATGTGGTGAGCATGCTCAAGCAAAATTAGTTCGCGTTTTACAAGGCGAAGTTTTAGATGTTGCGGTAGATATACGTCCAGAATCAGAAACATACGGCCAATATGAAGCTATTTTGTTATCGGCAGAAAATCAAAAGCAATTTTTTGTACCTAGAGGTTTTGCTCATGGTTTTTTAGTATTATCTGAAACGGCTACATTTTTTTATAAATGCGATAATTTTTATAATAAAGAATCAGAAGGAGGTTTAATGTATAATGATAAAACCGTTAATATCGATTGGAATTTTCCTATCCAAGATTTAATAATTTCTGAAAAAGATCAAATTTTACCTAATCTTGAAAACGCAAAAAAAGTATGGTAGTACTTGTAACAGGAGCTAATGGACAACTCGGGCAAGCTATTCAATCTATTTCTAGAAAATATCCTGACTCGAGCCAATACAGCGAACAGGCGCAGCAAATAGATTTTGCGTTTTGTTCTTCTTCTGAATTAGATATTACTAATTTAGAAAATTGTCAAATAGCTTTTGAAAAGTATCAACCTCATTTTTGTATTAATGCTGCAGCATATACAGCAGTTGATAAAGCTGAAAGCGAAACAAAAAAAGCTTTTGATATTAATGCAAATGGACCTGAAAACTTAGCAATTATCTGTAAAAAACAGAATACTATTTTAATTCATATTTCTACTGACTTTGTTTTTGATGCCTATTTTTCAGAAGGAATCGCCTATTATGATAGAGAACTTAGATTGCCACTAAAAAGTAATTTAGGACTTACAGAAACCGATATCCCTTTTCCAAGTGGTGTTTATGGTTTAACAAAACTACAAGGCGAACAAGCAATTCAGGCAAATTGGGAAAAACATTTCATAATAAGAACTTCTTGGGTATATTCTCAATTTGGAAACAATTTTATGAAAACGATGTTGCGATTAGCATCTGAAAGAGATAGTCTTTCTGTTGTTGCAGACCAAATTGGAACACCAACAAATGCGGTTGATTTAGCTGAGGTTTTGATAAAAATATTACAATCATCCAATTGTCAATCATCTTTTGGAATTTATAATTTTTCAAATGAAGGGAAGTGTTCATGGTATGATTTTGCTAATGAAATATTTCATCAAAAAGGAATAAAAATCGATTTAAAACCTATTCCTACTTCGGCTTATCCTACACCAGCCAAAAGACCAGCGTATAGTGTTTTGGATAAAACAAAAATTAAAAACACATTTGATATTGAAATCAACGAATGGCAAACTAGTTTAGCAAATTGTATAAATCAATTGTAAATTCATGAAAAAAATAATTTTACTCTTTTGCTTTACCTTCTTTTTATCCTTTTCACAAGAAAAAGCATCAACTTATTTTGATGTGCAACTTTTTAGAGGGAATATTTATAAACACACGGATGATGTTGGTCATTTAATCACTGGTCATCCAGACGGTTTTTTGCTAAGTTATAACTGGAAAACCTTTGGAAAAAAAGAATGGCAACAAGTGTACAATTATCCAGATTATGGTGTTTCGTATCATTATTTAGACTTCAAAAACCAATATTTGGGTGTCAATCATGCAGTTGGAGTTCATTATAATTTTTACTTTTTTAAACGTCATTTGATGTTTCGAATATCACAAGGAATTGGTATGACTTCTTCACCTTATGACAAGGAAACCAACAACAAAAACAATGCTTTCGGAACTAAATTTATGGACAATAACTACTTTTTATTACAATATAAGAAGGAAAACATTATTGATAAAATAGGATTTCAAGCTGGTTTTATGTTGACTCATTTTTCTAATGGAAGATTCAAAGCACCAAACAGTGGAATCAACACTATTGCTTTTAACGTAGGATTGAATTACAATTTTAACGACAAACAAGAATTTATAGTTGATTCATTACCATCAAAAAACACTTATAAAGAAAGAATAAAGTACAATATTGCTTTTAGAACGGGAATTTCTGAAGGGCCAGTTCCTCATTTGGGACAACGTCAATTTTATCATATTGGTTTGTATGCCGATAAACGAATTGGAAGAAAAAGCGCTCTACAGCTGGGAACAGATGTTTTCTTTTCCCGATATTTACAAGATTATATAAAATTTGTATCGGTGGCTTTTCCCGAAGATCATGAATCTTATGCTGATCCTGATACCGATTATAAACGAATCGGATTGTTTGTTGGACATGAGTTGTTTATTAATAAACTGTCTATCGAAACACAACTTGGATATTATGTTTACAAGCCTTTTGATTATGAAATTGATATCTATCAAAGAGTTGGGATAAAATATTATCTTTATAAAAATTTATTCACGGGAGTTGGATTAAAAACCCATGGCGGAAGAGCGGAAGCCATTGAAGCTACATTAGGAATAAGATTGTGAAATTGTCAATTCGAGCGAAGTCGAGAAATCTAAATATGAAAAAGTACACAGTATATTTTTTACTACTAATTCTAGTGAACAGTTGTGGTATTTCTGAAGATTGTTTCAAAGGAAATGGGAATCAAATTACACAAACGTTTCCGTTGGAGAACTTTAGTAAAATTAAAGTTTATGATGCTGTCGGATTAGTTGTAAAAGAAGGCCCAAATTATGAAGTAAAAGTAAAAACTTCTGAAAATATTATTGATGAGATAGAAGTTAAATTAGAGGGTAACATGCTTGTTGTTAGAGATAATTCAACGTGTAATATTGCTAGAAATTACGGACAAACTACAGTTTATGTAACAGCCCCAAATTTAACTGAGATACATTCTAAAACAGATCAAGATATTAGAAGTGATGGTGTTTTAAATTATTCGGATTTAAAACTAATTTCAATTGATATTAGTGATGGTGCAGGAACTGGCGATTTTAGATTGGAACTATATACTACCAATTTATATGTGGAAAGTAACAATGTTTCTAATTTTTATTTAACAGGTCAAAGTGAAAATTTACATGTTTTTTTCTCTTGGGGAAATGGAATTTTTTATGGAGAAAGTTTAATCGTAAATAATGAATTAAGTGTTAATCACAGAGGGTCTAATAATATATTCTTGTTTCCTGTTAATTTGCTTTATGGCAATATTTATAGTACTGGTAATTTAATTTTAAAAAACAATCCCACTCAATCAGTAAACGTAATTAGTCATTATACAGGTAGATTAATAAATGATTTTTGATAATCATATAAAGATTATATTTTGTTATGGAAATTAATTCTAAAAAAAGAATATCAATAAATATTATTTCTACTATTTTACAAGTCATTGTAGTAGGTATTGTTTATTTGTTTTTATATAGATTTCTATTAAATTCACTTGGAATTGAAAAGCTAGGAGTTTGGTCAATAATTTTGGCTACTAGTTCAATAGCAAATCTTGGTAACTTTGGAATTACTTCAGGTCTAGTAAAGTTTATTGCGGATTATAATGCAAAAGAAAAATTAAAAGATATTCCAAATTTAATTTTCACAGCATTAATTTCTATTACTGTTCTTTTTCTATTAATTATTGTTATAATTTACTTTTTCGGTAAAGTTATATTAAGCTATGTTGTTGAACCAAAATATTTTTCTCTTGCTTTAGAAATATTACCATATTCGTTACTTTGTTTATTTTTAAATGCTGTTGGAGGAATTTTCACATCAACCTTGGAAGGATTTCAAAAAAATTATATCAAAAATTTTATATTTTCATTTTCTGCAATTTTATTATTGTTCTCTAGTTATTATTTACTTCCAATATATCAATTGAAAGGAGTTGCAATTGCTCAAGTATTACAGTCATTAATTATTTTATTAGGCTCCTTATGGTTTGTTATAAAAGCAGTTCCATTCACTATTTTTAATAAAAAGAATTGGGATAATAAGATTTTTAAAGAATTGATAAGTTATGGAACAAAATTTCAAGTTATATCTATTTTTCAAATATTATATGAACCTATAACAAAAGGGTTAATTAGTAAGTTTGGTGGATTAGCACTTTTGGGGTATTATGAGATGGCCGCAAGATTAGTTAATCAGGTTAGAGCCTTGATAGTTAACGCAAATCAAGTTATGGTTCCTGTTGTAGCTCATACAAATAGTACTAATAAAGAAAAACTAAGAGAGTTATACAACAAATCAATGTCATTAATTTTTTTTATTAATGTGATGTTAATTTCTTTTCTGTTAATTTTTACTCCAATTATTTCTGTTTTGTGGATAGGTTTTTTGGAGCCAACTTTTATTTTTTCAATGATAATTTTGTCTGCCACAATGTTTGTTAATATATTAATAGGACCTGCTTATTTTAGTTGTGTAGGAGAGGGAAAATTAAATTTAATTTTAAAATCTCAGATTCTAATTGGAGTCTTAAATTTAATTTTAGGCCTTGTTTTAGGATACTTTTTTTCCGGAAAAGGAGTAATTGTTTCTTGGGCAATATCTGTTTCTATAAGTTCATTTTATTTATTTTATAGCTATCAGAAACAAAACAATATTCCATTAACAAATTTGATTACTAAATATAATGTAATTTTGTTTTCGATTGCAACAACAATGGTGCTTCTAAGTTTGTTTTTTTTTAAAGATATAGAGTGTTTTTTAAAAAACAGTTGGTTAGTTGCGGCTTTATATATGTTTGTAACAATAATTATTTTTATTCCGTTTTTATTTAAAAACAATGATATTATTAAATTAAAAGAGACTTTTTTAAAAAAAGAAAATAATGGAATTAATTAGAAACCCATACTTGTTGAAGCGAAAAATAATAAAGTTTTTAAACCTTGTTTTCTTAAGACCTTTTTTTAAAAAGTATGGAAAAGGAACAAGAATCGAAAGCGCCTATTATTTAACACCACAATATATTAAATTAGGAAAAAATGTTTTAATTTCTAAAAACGCTAGAATTGAAGGAGTTTCATTTTATGAAGGGTTTAGTTTTTCACCATCAATTATACTTGAAGATTTTGTTTCAATACAGCAAAACTTGCACTTAACATGTGCTAACAATATTACAATAAAAAAACATACAGCAATTGCCGCTAATGTTACAATTACCGACATAATACACCCATATGAAGACATATTAACACCTATCGAAAAACAACCTATACAATGCGAAATGGTTGAGATAGGTGAAGAATGTAAGATATATAACAATGTAGTAATTTTACCAGGAGTAATTTTAGGAAAGCATTGCGTAGTAGCAGCAAACAGTGTTGTTAGAAAAGGTGTTTATCCTCAAAATTCAATTATTGCTGGAACACCTGCTAAAATTATAAGTCAGTTTAAAGTTAACAAATGGACTAAACTATGAGATTTATTTTCACACTTTTTCGTTTATTTACAGAAATCGAACTCTTTTTTTTAAAGCACAAATTTAAAAAATTCGGTAAAAATGTAAAATTCGGATTTTTACCAACAATTAAAAATCCAAAATATATTTCTTTTGAAAAGAATATTGTTATTGGAAATAATGCAACTTTGCTAGCTTTAGATAGTGATTTAATTACAAAGCAAAATCCTAATTTAAAGATTGGAAACAATATATATATAGGACATAATGTTTCTATTCATTGTATGAATTCTGTTGAATTAGAAGACAATGTGGTTTTAAGTGATAATATATATATATCTGATGTTTCACACGGAATAAAGGTTGACTTAGAAAATTCTATAATGAATCAACAATGGGAAAGTAGTGGTGTCGTGAAAATTGGTAAAGGAACATTTCTAGGAAACGGAACAAAGGTATTGCCAAATGTAAAAATAGGAAATAATTGTGTTGTAGCCGCGGGATCAATAGTAACAAAAAGTTGCAATCCTTTTTGTATGTTGGCTGGTTCGCCAGCTAAAATTATTAAAAAATATTGTTTTGAATCTCAACTTTGGAAAAAAACGGATGAGAAAGGAAATTTCACAGAATAATTTTTTATAATACCTACTATTGTTACATTTGTCTTTTAAAGTAAACAAAAGGATGAATGTATTAATAACAGGTGGTTCTGGATTTATAGGATCCGCTTTAGCGTTAAAGTTAGTAGATAATAATTATATTGTAACTGTTTTAGATAATTTATCACCACAAATTCACGGATCGAATCCTGAAGAATCAGAACTTTATATAAAAATTAAAGACAAAGTTAATTTCATAAAAGGTGATGTTAGAAATTTAGAGGATTGGAAAAAGTCAATTAATGACAATCATATTATAATTCATTTAGCTGCAGAAACCGGTACAGGTCAATCAATGTATGAAATCGAAAGGTATGTTGGTGTAAATATAAACGGAACAGCTTTGTTTTTAGACTATATCGCAAACAATAAAACCAATGTAAAAAAAGTTATTGTAGCAAGCTCTAGATCAATTTATGGCGAAGGAAAATATGTTGATTCTAAAAATAAAATTCATTATCCTGTAACTAGAAATGAGGCTCAAATGCAACAAAGACAATTTGAACCAGAGCACAATGAAGAAGCTTTAAGAGCCGTTGCTACAGACGAATCATCAAAAATCCACCCAATATCAATTTATGGAATCACAAAACAAGTTCAAGAACAACTGGTCTTAAATGTTAGCAAAAGTATTGGAATAGCAGGGGTAGCACTTCGTTTTCAAAATGTTTATGGACCAGGACAGTCGTTGACCAATCCGTATACAGGAATTTTAAGTGTTTTTTCTAATTTAATTCTTAATAAAAAAAACATTAATATTTTTGAAGATGGACTAGAAAGCAGGGATTTTGTTTATATTGATGATGTTGTTAACTCTATTGAATTAGCTTTAACAAATGAAAATGCAAACAACAAAAGCTTTAATGTAGGTACAGGTGTTGCCACAACAGTGTTAGAGGTTGCATCAATCTTACAACAATGTTATAGTATTGAAGTGCCAACAATAATTAGTGGTAACTATAGACTTGGCGACATAAGGCATAATTTCGCAGATATTTCTAAAATTAAAAACGACATCAACTGGATTCCTCAAACAAATATTAAACAAGGATTAGAAAATTTTTCTAAATGGGTCATGGGTCAAAAACTACCAGAACTTCAATATGAAAAATCGTTAAATGAAATGAAAGAAAAAGGAATGTTTAAATAAATTATCAAGATGCCTAAAATTGGAATTGTAACTGTTTTATACAAAAGTGATGCGGTATTAGATGATTTTTTTAAAAGTATAAGTTGTCAAAATTATACGAATTACATTTTGTATATAATAGATAACTCCCCAACACCAGAAAGCAAACAATTAGTTTTCGAATATTCATCAAAATATAAAATACTTAATCATATAGTATATTTACCGTCAGAAGATAACATTGGTGTTGCTGCGGGTAACAATGTTGGTATTTTAGCTGCACAAAAAGACAACTGCGAATACGTGCTTTTGTCTAATAATGATATTTTAATTCAAGACGAGGATTTGTTTGGTAACATGATTTCAGAAATTGAATCAAAAAAAATCAAAATTTTAATTCCTAAAATTCATTTTTATGATTCCAATGAAATTTGGTTTATTTCTGGATACATTAATAAGTTTAGAGCTAAATGCTTTCATACTAACAACTATAAAGTAGATAATGGGCAGTTTGATTATTTAACAGAATGTACTTATGCCCCAACATGTTTTATGTTATTTCATAAAAGTGTTTTTGAAAAAATTGGGTTAATGGATGAAAAATATTTTGTATATTATGATGATACTGATTTTTTATGGCGTTGTCATATCAATAATATTCAAATAAATATTTACACAAACGCTGTTATTGAACACAAAGAAGGAAAATCTACGGGCGGACAAACATCAGACTTTTCATTTTACTATTTTACTAGAAACAGGTTTTATTTTGCTAGTAAAATTCATCAAAATAGGGTTATAAAATGGCTTTCTTTTGGATACATTTTTTTAGTTTCTTTATTAAGAAGTATTAAGTATAAAAAAACAAGAATTTATTTCAATATTTTGAAAGAATTTTTAAATAAAGAAGAATTTAAAAGACAAAACAAGTTTTAGTCTCTATCAGTTTCTGTTAAAATTTGTTTTTGGTATTCAATATGATTAATAAAACACATTAGAATTAAATTAAAAAACAAAACACCATATTGGCGGTAAAAAAAGTCTTCAATAAAACATAAAATTAGGATTGTTAACAAAAAAGATCTAAACAAAAAAAGATTTGATTTAAAGCTAATCCAAACAATATTAGCTAAATAAAGCAAAAAACAAAGAAATCCTAAAAGCCCAGTAGAAATAAAAATATATAAATAATAATTATGAGTTAGGTAATCATGATTTTTATAAAAATCTGAATTATAATTAGATTTATAACAGCTGTTTAAATTTTTTTGAAGGTTTTCAAACCCTACCCCAAAAACCCAGTTTTCTTTTACTAATTTTAAAGAACAATCAAAAATAGCCATTCTAATATTAGTAGAGTCAAAAGCCAGTTCTTTTGGTTTTACATTAACACTATTATAAACTTCTAAAAATCTGTTTTTTATTCCTGGTGTAAATTGAATTAAAAAAAACAGAGCCATTATATAAGCCGTTAAAACTCCCCCTTTATAGATTAAGCTAGATTTGTTTTTAAATAAAATTATAAACAGAACTAAAGCCACCATTAAAACAATAGTTAATTTTGTTAATAACAATAAAGTAATAGTTAAAAAACAAACAACATAAATTAATTCAAAATACTTTTTCTTTTCAAGAACTAAAAGAAGTGATTGAGTTACGCAGAAAATCAAAATAGTTGTATAATAAGTAGGATGAATTTTAAACCATTTGAAGTCATTATAAATATAGTTTCTAAAAGAGGATTCACTATGAAACTCGATGTTAAATTTCCAAAGAGGATTGTTCACAAAAAAACTAATAATGTAAACAATAGCAATTAGTAGGCATAAAATTTTTAGTGTAGTAAAATATAAATTTAATTTTTCTAAAGAGAATATTTTTTTTGGAATTAATGAAAACACAATAGGAATTAACAAAAACAGAAGAGAATGATTTATATGAGCAAAACTAATTTTAAAATTTGTTGAAAAAAGACTAAAAAAAGTAATTATTAAAAAAGGGATAGTTAGTAAAATCGTTTTACGTTTAAAAAAAACAAAATCATTAGATGAAATTTTATAAACTATTAAATTTAATGTCAAAAGAATAATCGAAAGTGTTGATATGTTTTCTTTTAAAATTGGAAAAAGAAAAACAAAACAAATTAAAATTGGAAAAAGTTTATAAGGTAGGGTTTTCATAAGATTAAGTGTTGCCTAATTCCAGATCAATTTTTGAATATAAATCATTTAAAATTTTTTCTTCTGAATAATCAGTTAAAATAAATTTGCGTGCATTTATTCCTGTTTCTTCACAAAAAGAAGGATTGTTATAATATTTTAAAATACCTAAATAAACTTCATCAACATTATTATTATAAAAAAAAGAACCACCTTTAGAATCCTCAACAATTTTAAACACCTCTGATGCTTTATTGCCAGTTATAATAGAGGGTTTTTGACTTGCCATCATTCCTAAAATTTTTGAGGGCATAATCGTGTCAATTACTTCGGTTTTTTGAAATAAAAAGTGAAGATCTGCAGAACACAACAAATCGTTTAATTCTTGAAAAGGAAGAGGGTCATAGAAAGAAACAAACGAAAATTGGCTTAGATCGTTTTGAAGCTTCTTTTTATAAGAACCATCTCCAACAATAACA
>JBIKZB010000175.1:0-4507 GCA_044354955.1 Flavobacterium sp.
AATAATTCAGAAAATATCTGTTCTAAATAAATTCCCTCAATATTATTTTTTTCGCTTTAATATTAATGTTTGACCAAATAGTTATTCTAAAACAAAAGAAACCGATACCGAAGAAACTACTTCAATTTCTCCTATTGCTAAGGTTTCTCTCTCAGGTATTTGCTCATAAGCTACATTATCAGATTTCATCATAGAAGCATAAACAGGTCTTGGATAATTGGCACTCGAATTATCAGAAATAATTAACGCCTTCCCTACTTTTTGTCCAGTTAAAACCGACACGTAATCTTCTGCTTTTTGTTTAGCATCTTTCATCGCTTTTATGCGAGCCTCGCGCTCAAATTCTTTAATTTTAGATGATTTGAACTCAACACCCTGAATTGCATTAACGCCACTTTCAACTAGATCCATCATTAACTTGTCATACTTACTCAAATCCTTTAAATGAATTGAAATGGTCTGACTGGCTAAATAATTGTATTTTTTAGTATTATAATCGTAGTTTTTATGTAAATTAACGTTTTGTGTTTGATAATCAGTTGCAGCAATACCACGTTGTTTGATTAACTTGATGATTTTATCTACAATTTCATCGTTTTTCTTTTTCACTTCAACAACTTCTTTTCCTGTGTTTTCAATAGACAAAGTAATTAGAGCTTCGTCTGGTGTAACCTTAATTCTACCTTCTCCAGAAACACTAATTTGCGGAACTGTTTTCACCTCTTGTGCTTGTAACATATTTACTG
Organism: Flavobacterium sp.; assembly: GCA_044354955.1. Classification (GTDB taxonomy): domain Bacteria; phylum Bacteroidota; class Bacteroidia; order Flavobacteriales; family Flavobacteriaceae; genus Flavobacterium. The sequence continues at coordinate 747 of JBIKZB010000175.1, forward strand.
CTGCCAAACAAATTAAAAGTATTTTTTTCATGTGTTTATTATTTTAATAGTTTATAGTTTTCAAGTATTGTGCCAAAAATGAATGAAATTTACAACTTATTTATTTTTTGGAGTATAAACAAAACCACAATAGGCACTAGTAATGCGCCAACGGTTAAAGGTTCTGTTGAAATAAGTTGAGGATATTTTGACAATGTAATTGTATAACCTCCTATTGCACCTCCAAAGTGTGCCACATGTCCAATGTTATCATTTTTTGCTTTCATACCATAAATTGAAAACAACAGATACGCAAATCCGAAAATATATCCTGGTATAAAACCATACATATATAAATTAGGTTCTAGCAAAATAGCACTAAAAATAACACCAGTAACAGCACCTGAAGCACCAACGGCTCGATACGAATAATCGTTTTTATGAAAATAAAAAGTTAACAAATTTCCAGCGATTAAACTGCCCATATAAATGTATAAAAAGTAAACTGCTGAAGTATTAAAAATAACATAGGGTGCAAAAAAATACAAGGTAAACATATTAAAAAACAAATGTTGGAAATCTACATGTAAAAAACCCGAACTTATTATGCGCAATTGCTCGCCCGATTTTATGCTACCTATGTGAAATTCGTGTTTTCTAAAAAAGTACGAATCGTTTATCGCTTTGTAGCTAATTAAAGCGTTTATCACAATTACAACTAATAAAATAATATTCATGAAATGTATTTTTTGTAAATTTATGAATACTTTGTCAAATTTACTTACAACTAAAAAAGTATATTTGTAAAAAATTTCACGAATGCAATTATTATTTTACCTAATTATCTATCCTTTTTTGTGGATAATATCCATACTACCCTATCATATTTTTTATTTGTTTTCTGATTTTGTTTGTTTTTTAACTTACAACATTATTGGTTACCGAAAAAAAGTAGTACGTAATAATATCAAATTAGCTTTACCTCATTTATCTGATAATGAGCGTCTATCTATTGAAAAGAAATTTTATATCCACCTGTGTGATATGTTTTTAGAGATGATTAAAACGATTTCTATTTCGCAGAAAGAAATTGAAAAACGTTTTACTTTTAGCAACATGGAAGTGTATTATGATTTGGAAAAAAAGAATAAAAGCATTGCTTTAATGTGCGCGCATTATGCTAGTTATGAATGGGTAGTTTCTATGAACTATTATATCAACTGCAAGGGATTTGGAATTTATAAAAAATTAGCCAATCCACATTTTGATAAGTTAGTAAAAAGAATACGCTCAAAATTTAAAGCAGAATTGATTACGACCAAAGAAACAATTCCTACAATAACAGAAAATTATAAAAACAATGTAATGAGTCTTTATGGATTTGCAAGCGACCAATCTCCTCGACCAAATTCAGCCCATCACTCGGCTTCGTTTATGGGTCATGTTGTTCCTGTTCATACGGGAGCAGAAATGCTTGCGAAACGTTTTGATATGAATGTGATTTTTTTAAGAGTTAAGAAAGTAAAAAGAGGCTATTATGAAGCTAGTTTTGAAGTACTTTCAGATGATGTTCAATCTGTTCCCAACTATGAAATTACTGATAAATTCCTAAAACTTGTTGAAGAACAAATTTACGAAGCACCTGAATATTACTTTTGGACACACAAGAGATGGAAACATATCAAAGAAAAAGCTCAGTAATTACTGAGTTTCTTTATTATACCTTAAACCAATTGTGAACCATTTCTTGAATGTCATTCTTGGCGTTGTTATGAACAAATTCGTTGGTTTTCGGATTGTATTCGTAATCGGCTCCCCATTCTTTGTGATTGGCAGCTAAAGCCTTAATATTGTCACAAACAAATTCAATCTCTTCTGAAGTAGTCGTTGGGTGAATTGACATACGAATCCATCCTGGTTTTTGAATTAAATCACCCGAAGAAATTTTACAAACCAAATCGTGCGAAGTTTCTTGATCTACGTGTAACAAATAATGTCCGTAAGTTCCTGCACAGCTACAACCACCACGGGTTTGAATTCCGAATTTATCATTTAATAATTTTACGCCTAAATTAAAGTGTAAGTCATCAATATAAAACGAAATAACCCCTAACCTATCTTGATGTTGATTGGCAAGAATATGTAGATTATCAATTGAATTTAATTCCGAAAAAATATAATCCACCAACTCATGTTCGCGGTCTAAAATATTCTGAACACCCATTTTTTCCTTCAACTGAATTGCTAAAGCCGTTTTCATTACTTGTAAAAAGCCAGGAGTTCCGCCATCTTCTCTATCTTCAATATTATCAATGTATTTGTGCTCACCCCATGGGTTTGTCCAACTTACTGTTCCGCCACCAGGACAATCTGGAACGTTGTTTTTATATAAATTTTTATTAAAAATTAAAACACCCGAAGTACCAGGTCCTCCTAAAAATTTATGTGGTGAAAAGAAAATGGCATCTAAATAACTTTCAGCATCTTCTGGATGCATGTTTATATGCACATACGGACCCGAACAAGCAAAATCTACAAAGCAAACTCCGCTATTTAGATGCATTAGTTTTGCCACTTCATGATATGGTGTTCTTATTCCAGTTACGTTTGAACAAGATGTAATTGATGCTATTTTAAAACTTCTTTCTTTGTATTTTTCTAATAAAATCTTTAATTGGTTGATGCAAAACAACCCATTTTCATCTGCAGGAATTACCACTACATCTGCAATGGTTTCTAACCATGAGGTTTGATTAGAATGATGCTCCATGTGCGAAATAAAAACGATAGGTTTCAACTCGTTTGGAATTGCTGTAAATTCTTTTAAATTTTCTGGAATTCGTAGTCCTAAAATACGTTGGAATTTATTCACCACACCAGTCATTCCGGTTCCATCAGTAATTAAAATATCCGTCTGAGAAGCATTTACATGATGTTTGATGATATGACGTGCTTCGTGATAGGCCATTGTCATAGCAGTTCCTGTAACGGAAGTTTCCGTGTGGGTATTGGCTACAAAAGGACCAAAATCATTTATTAATTTGTCTTCTATTGGACGATACAATCTTCCACTGGCTGTCCAATCAGTATATATAATCTTCTTGTCGCCAAAAGGTGATTTAAAATTTTGATTGATTCCAATTATGTCGTTTCTAAATTGCTCAAAATAAGATTCTAATTGGGTTTTAGTAGCGGTAGTAGACATTGATTTGTATTTTAATTACTCATTCGTTTGTTTTTCATAAAGAACTGTTTCTACAGTCTCAAATTCAGTTGGCTTTCCTTCCGAAACAAAATATTTAATAAGTATTTGTCCCCAAAATTCACCACTTGAAAATTCTGCAATAATCCATCTATGATTTAATACTTTCGATGTATTGATTAAAAAAGGTTTTCCATCAATAGGCTCATAAGGTACCAACTTGTTTCCGTTTTTATTTTCGTTTAACGTAATTAGGTCTTCTTTTACTTTTATGGCTATTTTTTGATAATCTAAATTGTTAGTGTAAAAATACTCCTGTGCATCTTGGTCACTTTCTAAGGCAAAATAATTTGCATTCGCTAAACCAGCAACTGAATCTCTTGAAATTTTAAGGCGGTCTTTTACTTTTATTACTTCTTTGTCTTTAGCTTCTAAAATCTTAGTTGAATTTACGTATTGAAATACGTTAAACAATAAAGAGAAAATTAAAGCATACAAAATTACATTTTTCATAGTTCTTATAAATTTAGTTCAAGTTTATATTGTTAGTTCAAGATTATCATACGCTACAAAAACATTT
>JBIKZB010000176.1:0-4481 GCA_044354955.1 Flavobacterium sp.
TTACCTCCCTTTATAGGAGTTTTAATTTCGTTATCGATGGTTTCTTTGGTTTCGATTATGTATCATAGAAAGAAAACACAAGAAGAAAAAGATAGTTTTTCAGTAGCACATGCTTTAACCAAAGTAGATATTAGTTCTATTCTATATTTTATGGGGATTTTATTAATGGTATTTGCTTTGCAAGAAGTTGGTATTCTGAAAGAAATGGCTAATACTTTAGTAGCGAATTTACCGAATACAAATGCTATGGTTATAGCTATTGGTGTTTTATCATCAATTGTAGATAATGGAAGTTTAGTTGCTGCTACTCAAGGAATGTTCTCACTTGCAGATTACCCAATGGATCATTCTTTATGGGAGTTTATTGCTTTATGTGCTGGAACGGGTGGTAGTATGTTGGTTATTGGTTCTGCTGCTGGGATTGCGGTTATGGAAAAAGAAAAAATTACTTTTATGTGGTATTTAAAAAAGATAACTCCTTTAGCTGTAGCAGGTTATATTGCTGGAATTTTAACTTATTTGGTTCAAGTGCTACTAATGCATTAAACTAAATTTATGAGAGCTAAACTTTTTATTCTTTTTATTCTTCTATCAAATTCGATATTAGCACAAGAAATTTCTCCTAAAAAAGTAATTGATGATTTTTTTACTGCTTTTCATGCCAAGGATACTACTGCTTTAAAGCAATTGTGTCATGAAGATATTGTAATGAAAACAATTGCTAATACTAAAGAAGGAAATAAGCTAGTTGAAGCACCGTTTCAAGATTTCTTAAAATCGATAGCTACAATTCCGTCTAATATGAAGTTTTTTGAAAAATTAACCGATTACAAAGTAGAAATAGATGGTAATTTGGCACATGTTTGGACGCCTTATGAGTTTTATGTGAACGATACATTAAGTCATGTGGGTGCCAACGCATTTACACTTTTTAATGATAACGGCAAGTGGCAAATTATTCATTTGATTGATACTAGAAGGAAGAAATAATTTTTTAAAAATGAAGTTTTTTGTAGTTCTATTATTCCCAATTTTTTTATTTTCCCAAGAAAAAGATACCTTAAAAATTAAAGTTTCAGGTTTTTTGGAAACGTATTATGCGTACGATTTTAGTAATCCAACAAACGATGTTAAACTTCCATTTATGTACAATTACAACCGTCATAATGAGTTTAATGTGAACAATGGATTAATTCGCGCGCAATTGCAATATGGAACTACTTATGCGTCAATCGCAGTTCATGCAGGAACGTATGTAGACGATAATTATGCATCGGAAGATATAAAATTATTGAGCGAAGCTTATGTAGGACTGTTTTTGAATGATAACAAAAAAGCATCCATTGAAGTTGGGATTTTGCCAAGTTACATTGGTTTTGAATCGGCAACTACAGCTTCTAATTTGACTTTAACGCGTTCTCTTTTAGCGGATAATTCGCCCTATTTTATGACGGGAATAAAGTATAATTACAAACCTTCAGATAAATGGAGTTTTTCGGGATTGGTAACCAATGGTTGGCAACGCATTAATAAGCCGCAAAAAGACGTTGCTCCAGCTTTTGGAACACAAATTGTTTATAAACCAGGAGAAAAAACAACTTTGAACTGGAGCACATTTATTGGAAAAGAATTTTATGCAACCGAATTAGCAATGCGTTATTTCAGTAATTTGTATTGGGACAATACGTGGAATGCAAAGTGGCGCACCATTTTAGGATTCGATTTTGGCATTCAAGATAGTTCTTCGTTGAATGACAAACATTTGTATTGGATGAGTCCCGTTTTGATTACACAATATTCTATAAATCCCAAATGGCAAACGGCTGTTCGAGTAGAATATTATCAAGATGATGATAATGTCATTGTTGCTACATCAGATGCCTTTAAAACTTCTGGAGCATCTATAAATTTTGATTATTTGTTAAATTCAAAAGTAAAATTAAGAACCGAAGCCCGTTATTTCGATTCAAAAGAAGCTATTTTCTTTGATACTAAAACCAATAACTTTTTTGTTACTACGAGTTTAAGTTTTGAGTTTTAATGCATTTCCAATCAATTATAAAAGCCACCAAAGTTCCAATTATATAGCAAAGTAAATCTGACCAAAGAAAACCTTGTCCCAAAATATAATGTCCTAAAGTGGTTTTACGAATGGTAATTAACCAATCAATTTGTACTAATTGTAAAAATTCGATTCCAAAACAAAAAAGTAGGGAGAATAGGAGTGAAGTTGATTTTTCCGATTTTATAATTAAAAATCGAAATCCGAAGTAAATCAAAACAGCATATAAAAGATCTCCTATAAATAAAGGAATGCCAGTGATTTTTCGGGATAATATTCCTAAAGTGATAAAGCTAATTACGGAAATTAAGTACTTTATTTTGAGCTTTTTCATTTTATGAGTTTATCTTTTATGGTGATGAAATTTATCTAAAATATTAATTTAATATGTAACATTTTTAACTTTCAACTCACTAATATATTGATAAAAAACAACTTAAAATTATAATCAAATGGAAAATAGTAAGAAGTGGATAAAAAAGGATAATTTTAATTATACTTTCGAAGTTGATGAAAAAACAATTGGTACTTTAGAGATGGTTTATACAAATTTTGACCGAAAAGCAATTTTTATAATTGAAAGTCAAAAATTCACTTTGAAATATAATGGTTTTTGGAAAAGTAATTTTGAAATTAAAGATGAAAATGAAACCGTTATTTTAAAATCATTTACTGAAAAGTGGTATGCAAATTCAACTGTTTTAGATTATAAAGGAAACAAATTAAAGCTAAAAATCAGAAATAATCCATTAGCAGAATACGTCATCTTTGATGGAGAAAAAGAAATTTTAGCATATGCTTTAGATACTAAATTAGGTAAACCTTCAGTACGCATAAATTCTAATTCATCAGATTATTTATTGCATTTTTTACTTTGGTACATTTTTATTCCAATTGCGCAAGAAAACATTGGTGATGATTTATTATTTCTGACTTTATTAGCTACATAAATATTTCAATACTTTATGATATAATTTAAATTAACAATCCGCCATATTTACAGCAATAGCTAATCCACCTTCAGATGTCTCTTTGTATTTTGAATTCATGTCTTTTGCGGTTTGCCACATGGTGTTAATTACTTTATCAAGTGGTACTTTTGCATGTAAAGCATCAGTTTCTAATGCTAATTCAGCAGCGTTAATGGCTTTGATTGCACCCATCGTATTTCTTTCAATACATGGAATTTGAACTAAACCACCAATCGGGTCACATGTTAACCCTAAATGATGTTCCATTGCAATTTCGGCTGCCATAGTAACTTGAGCTGGAGTACCGCCCATCAATTCACACAAAGCTGCTGCTGCCATAGCACTCGAAACTCCAATTTCTGCCTGACAACCGCCCATAGCTGCAGAAATGGTAGCCCCTTTTTTGAAGATAGAACCAATTTCGCCCGCCACCATTAAAAATTGTTTGATTTCTTTTTCGCCCGCTTCGTGATTTTCAATTACTAAATAATACATCAAAACAGCTGGAATAACTCCTGCACTTCCATTGGTAGGTGCTGTAACTACACGGCCTAACGAAGCATTTACTTCATTTACTGCCAAAGCAAAACAGCTTACCCATTTTAAGATTTGACGAAATTTAACTTCGGTTTGTCTAATGATTTGCAACCACGAATACGGATCTTCATAGGGTAAAACGCCAATTAAGTTTTTGTGCATGTCATAGGCTCTTCGCTTTACATTTAATCCACCTGGAAGAATTCCTTCCGAATGACATCCAATGTACATGCATTCCAACATCGTATCCCAAATACGAAGTAATTCGTTGTGAATTTCTTCTTCGCTTCGCATGGTTTTTTCGTTTTCGTAAACGATTTCAGATATTTTTTTATTTTCGGCTAAACAAAAAGCTAATAATTCATCTGCTTTTTCAATTGGAAAAGGAAAAGTATGTAAAATTTCTTCTTTGTGGTGGTCTTCTTTTTCTTTAACTACAAATCCACCACCGATAGAATAATAGGTTTCCGAATATGTTTCGGTATCGGTTTTAGCTGTAAAAGTTAATCCGTTAGCATGAAAAGGTAAAAAGTTTCTATTGAACACAATATCCGTTTCAAAACAAAACGGAATTAAAATTTCATTCCCTAAGAAAATCTCTTTTTTGTTTTTGATTGCCGAAATAATTACATCAATACTTTCCACTGGAATATATTCTGGGTCAGCACCGCTTAAGCCTAGCATTACGGCTAAATCTGTTGCATGCCCTTTTCCAGTTAATGATAAGGAACCATATAAATCTACTTTGATACCAATAATGTTGTCAATTAAATTACGTTCGCGCAATTCTTTTAAAAATTGTTCGGCAGCACGCCATGGTCCAAGAGTGTGAGAACTCGAAGGTCCAACACCAATCTTTAACATATCAAAAACGGATATACATTCCATACCTAAAATTTAGTAACTACAAA
>JBIKZB010000013.1:0-15499 GCA_044354955.1 Flavobacterium sp.
AGTCCTGCTACTTCATCTTCTAAATCTTCTACTTCAAGAGGCAATTCTCCTCTAACATTTCTTATTTCGTCAATTTTAGAATCAACTAATTGTAAAGCATAAAGGGCTCTTAACTTATCTTCTACGTTTATCTCTTTGATGGTTGCCATATTTAAAAGTACTTAACTGGATTTGTATTTTCTTCTGATAAAATAATTCCGATTTGTAGCGAATTGGGTGCAAAATTAGTGATTTTTTCTTTAAGAAAATCAACTATATAATTTTTTGTAAATCTTTCGCTCTCAAAATGTCCAATATCAGCCAAAAATAACTGATTTTCAGCTTCATAGAATTGGTGATATTTTAAGTCGGCCGTAAGATAAGCATCTGCTCCTGAGGAAATTGCATTTTTAATTGCAAAACTGCCGCTTCCGCCTAAAACTGCTACTTTTTTTATAGCTTTTCCTGTAAAAACAGAATGTCTAATGCCACCACATTGTAACTTGTCTTTTACCAATTGTAAAAATTCGGTTTCTGAAAGTGCATTTTCGAATTCACCAACTCTTCCTAAACCAATATTTTGATGTTTGTTTTCTAACTGATAAATTTCGTAAGCCACTTCTTCATACACATGATTATTAAAAAGTGCTTTCAAAATTTTAGTTTGCAAATGTTTTTCAAACGTAACTTCAATTTTTATTTCTTCGGTTTCTACAAATTCAAATCGTTCACCAATTTCTGGATTCGAATTTTCATTTCCCATGTAGGTTCCAATTCCTTTCGAATTAAAACTGCAATCTTCATAATTCCCAATTTTTCCTGCTCCAACATCAAATAATGCATTTCGTAATTTTTCAACGTTTTCAGGAATCGTATAGGTGACTAACTTTTGAATATAATTTTCTTTCGGAATCAATACGTTGGAATTTTGTAAACCTAAAGCATCACAGAAAATTTTATTTACACCATTTTGATGATTGTCCAGCGCGGTATGAACAGCATAAATAGCAATATCGTTTTTGATTGCTTTCAAAATGGCGCGTTCTACATAATTTTTTCCTGTAATTTTTTTAATGCCTGAAAATAAAATAGGATGGAAGCAAACCACCAAATTACATTTTTTAGTAACTGCTTCTTCAATAACAGATTCTAATGCATCGTGACAAACTAAAACACCTTCAATTTCCTGGTTCGGATTTCCAACTAAAAGCCCAACATTATCAAAATCTTCAGCATAACCAAGCGGCGCCATTTCTTCAAGAACGGAAAGAATTTCAGAAAGTTTCATCTATTTTTTTATTTGATTACACAAAATAACGAAATACAGCTTACAAATGAAATGATAAATCATATAAACTTTATTATAAAGATAAAATATTATACTTTCGTAGTATGATTTTGTTACGAAAAATACTTTTCCCATTAGCCTTTTTGTATTGGCTTATAACCTATGTTCGAAATTGGTTGTATGATTTAGGCGTTCTTAAAAGCTATTCGTTTGATATTCCTATCATTGCTGTTGGGAATCTAAGCGTTGGTGGCACAGGAAAAACTCCTCAAATTGAATATTTAATTAGATTACTTTCTGAGAAATATAAAGTGGCTGTTTTGAGTCGTGGATACAAACGTTCAACAGAAGGGTTTATTATAGCAGATGACAAAGCTACTGCCAGCTCTATTGGTGATGAACCTTTTCAGTTTTATTCGAAATTTCCAAACATTCAAGTGGCAGTTGATGCTAACAGAAAAAACGGAATTGAAAAATTAGTACAGCTTCAAGATAAACCAGATATTATTTTATTAGACGATGCTTTTCAGCATAGAAAAGTAAAAGCAGGGTTTTATATTTTGCTCACGGCTTATGACGATTTGTTTTGCAACGATTTTATTTTGCCTTTTGGGAATTTACGCGAACCTTCTTTAGGTAAAAAACGTGCCGATATGATAATTGTCACAAAATGTCCGGAGGATTTGACTGAACTTGCACAGCAGAAAATCAGGGAAAAGTTGAAGGTAAAACAGCAGGTTTTCTTTACCACAATTCAATACGATGATTTTATTTTTGGAAACGACAGTCAATTGTTAGTTTCTGAAATTCAATTAGAAAGTAAAGTTTTGGTAGCCGGAATTGCAAAACCTAAATTGTTTTTCGATTTTCTAAAAAATGAGAAGGATGAAACGTTGGTGTTTCCAGATCATCATGATTTTTCCAGACAAGATTGTGAGCAAATTTTGGCTAAAGCTAATGGAAGGAAAATAGTTACAACCGAAAAAGATTTTGTTCGTTTAAATGGACTATTGACTAAAGCGCAATTGTTTTATTTGCCAATAAAGTCTAAATTTTTGAATAGTAAAAACATTGATAAAACGATAATAGATTATGTGGGAAAAAGTACAAGAAACCGTTGATTACATTAAAAATAAAACCAATTTTACTCCAGAATACGGTGTGATTTTAGGTTCAGGATTAGGTGGATTTACAGAAGATATTACCATAGAACATACATTACCTTATACAGAAATTCCGAATTTCCCAGTTTCTACCGTTCAAGGACATAAAGGAGCTTTGGTTTTTGGAACAATTGGAACTAAAAAAGTGGTGGCAATGCAAGGACGTTTTCATTTTTACGAAGGTTACGATATGAAACAAGTAACGTTTCCGGTGCGTGTAATGAAATACTTAGGGGTTGATAAATTAATAGTATCTAATGCTTCGGGAGGAGTTAATCCTTCTTATAAAGTAGGAGATGTTGCAGTAATTACAGATCATATTAATATGATGCCTGAACACCCATTACGAGGACATAATGATGAACGTTTTGGGCCAAGATTTGTAAATATGAGCGAGCCGTATTCAAATGCCATGAATAAAAAAGCTTTTGAATTAGCAAAATCTTTGAACATCGATTTGAAGCAAGGAATTTATTTAGCGTTACAAGGACCAACATTTGAAACGCTTGCGGAATATAAAATGGTAAAAGCTGTAGGTGCTGATTGCGTAGGAATGTCAACTGTACCAGAAGTTATTGTTGCACGCCATATGAATATGGAGTGTTTTGGAATTTCAGTGATTACAGATATGGGAGATGAAGACAATATTGAAGAAGTAAATCACGAAGAAGTATTGCAAGCTGCTCAAAAAGCGGAACCTCACGTCAGAAATCTAATCAAAAATTTGATTATTCAGTATTAGATAAATATTTGGTTACAACAGTATAGAAATGCTCCGGTTCAAAAGGTTTAGTGATTACTTCATTCATGCCATAAGACAGGAGCATTTCTCTATTTTCGTTCAGAGAAATCGCAGTTAATGCTATAATAGGAACAGTATTGTTGAATTTTCTAATCTCAGTTGTTGCTTCTGTACCATTAATTCCTGGTAAGTGTACATCCATTAAAATTAAATCGTAATTATTAATTCTTACGTTTTCAATTGCATCTTCACCATTATCAATAATAACACATGAAATGCCTTTTCTTTCAAGCATTTTTTGAGTAATCATTTGATTTATTTTATTATCTTCAACTAATAGAATATTTTTTTCGTTTGAAAATTCAATTTTTTGATTGATTTCAATGGCAACTGGATCTATTATACCTTTTTCAAATTCAAGATCAAAACTGAACGTACTTCCTTTTTCAGCTTCACTTATTAGGTAGATTTCACTACCCATCACTTCTAATATCTTTTTAACAATTGATAAGCCTAAGCCCGTTCCGCCATAAGTTCTGTTAATTTCAACCGAACCTTGACTAAAACTGTCAAATATTGCTTCTTGTTTTTCTTCAGGGATTCCTATACCGTTATCTCTTATTTCAAAATGTAGAGTAATATTGTTTTCAGTTTCTGATTTCTTGCTAATGGTAAACCAAACATCTCCATCTTTACTAAACTTAATGGCGTTGTTTATTAGGTTGATTAAAATTTGCGAAATTTTAGTAGGATCGCCTTTTAAATTATAGTTGAGAGAATTATCAATATTAAGGTGGAAGTTTATATTGTTTTCGTTGATAAACTCTTTGAATGAATTGATAATGTTCTGACTTAACTTTGTGATATTGAAATTTATTTTTTCTATTGTTACTTTGTCAGATTCTAATCGGTTAATTTCTAAAATATCATTAATGAAATTTAATAAATAGTTGCCTGAAAACTCTAATGATTTTAAGTAATCTAATTGACTTTGTTTTGGATTTTCTTGCAATAAAAGATACGTAATTCCATTTATTGCATTTAAGGGAGTTCTCAATTCATGACTCACTGTAGACAAGAAATCAGCTCTTGCTTTAGAAGCTCTTTCTGCTTTTTCCTTTTCAAGTGTTAATTCTTTATTTTTCTCTTTTAAAAGTTTATTAGTACTAGTTCTAATTTTATTGTTTTTATAAAGTGATAAACTCAATAATGATAAAATAGAGATAAGAGCAATACTTAAAATACTAATTAACTTTGAGAAACGTAATGTTTTTTGCTGACTCTTTCTTTCTTTGTCTAATTGCTCTATTGTTTTAAGTTGTTTGTCAAATTGTATTTTGTCAACAGTGTTTTCTGTTAAATTGCTATTGTTTAGTTTTCCAATAGAATCGATTAAGTTAACATACTTTTGTAAATAAAAATTAGAACTAGAAATGTTATTATTCTTTTCGTGAGTAGTACCAAGTAGCTTATAAATTCGTTTGGCGAACTTAAAATCATTATTACTAGTTTCATTAGTATATTTTGCTTCATTTAAATAATCGATAGCTTGATTGTATTCTTTTTTTATGACTTCAATTTCGCCAAGTTGAATGTAAGCTTCTGTTTTTGTACTTAATAAAGCATCATCACTTATATTTTCAATAACTCCCTTAAGAATAGTAATAGCTTCTTCGTATTTTCTTTTTTCTTTTTTTATTATGGCTTTTTGAAGATTTATTAGTTCAATTGCTTCGAGAAAGTTTAATTTTTTATAAATGAAAGTTGCTTTTTCAAAGTAAATTTCTGCATAAGTAATATTGTTTTTTTTAAGGTAACATTTACCTAAACTATAATACGCAAGGGCAATGTTTGATTTAGGTTCGCTTTTACTATATATGCTAATGGCTCTTATATAGTAATCAATAGCTAAGTCGTTTTTTTCTAGTTCAAAAAAAATAGTGGCTAATTGTAAATAACAATCAGCTAACTTGTTGTCTAACTTATTTTTTTTTGCAAAGTCAATAGCTTTTTCTGTATACAAAATAGCTTTAGAGTACGATTTTTTCTCTTCTTTATTAAAAAGTCCAATTTCTAAATAATAATCTGTACTATCATTTATTTTTGTAGCATCTTTATATACAGATTGAGGGTAACAATATGTAGTTGCTAAAAAAAATAATATTAAAATTTGCTTAGCCAAGTCAAGTTTAAGTTAAAATTAACTTTGCAATTTATGTTTTTTAAAGATAATAAAAAACTTTATTTTTTAGAAATGAATGTAATTAAGTCAATTAATCGCGAAGAATAGCCAATTTCATTATCATACCAACCTACAATTTTAACCATTTTGTCGATTACAGAAGTTAATTGCGCATCAAATAAACAAGAGTTTTGATTGCCTATAATATCTACTGAAACAATAGGATCTTCAGTATAATCTAGAATTCCTTTAAAATTAGTTTCTGCTGCTTTTTTAAACGCCTGATTAATTTCTTCAATAGAAACTTGACGTTTGACATTGAAAGTAATATCCGTCAACGAACCATCTGGAACAGGAACCCGAATACCGCAACCACCAATTTTTCCTTCTAATTCTGGGAAAATTTTAGTTAATGCTTTTGCGGCACCGGTTGTTGTGGGAACAATAGATTGTGCTGCGCCACGCGCTCTGCGTAAATCTTTATGGGGTTGATCGTGTAAGCTTTGATCAGTAGTGTAGGAGTGAACCGTGGTGATGTAAGCTTGTTCAATTTCGCACAATTCCTGAATGATTTTAATCATCGGAGCTGCATTATTTGTCGTACAACTTGCGTTAGAAATTATCGTTTCGCTTCCGTCTAAAATGTGTTCGTTTACACCTAAAACAACGGTTTTTATTTCATCCACTTCAGATGGTGCGGAAAGAATTACTTTTTTCGCTCCAGCTAAAATATGTTGGTTAATTTCCTGAAACGTTTTGAATTTTCCAGTCGATTCAATAACAATATCAACGTTTATTGATTTCCAATCTAAATTTTTGATTTCTCTTTCGTGAAAAAATAAATAGGATTTGTCATCAATACTAATCGAATCCTCAGAAAACGAAACTTTCTGATTCAAAACACCGTGAATGCTATCGTATTTTACCAAATGCGTCATTGTTTTGTTATCTGCAATGTCGTTGATGGCAACTACTTCAATAGTAGGATGATTCAAAAGCAATCGGAACAAATTTCGTCCAATTCTTCCAAAACCATTAATAGCAATTTTTATTTTTGTTTCAGGTTTCAATGTTTTTGTTTCAAGTTTCAAGTTTCAAGTTGAAAAGTTAGTTTTATAAAACGTAATTATTAGAATTCGGGATTTAAAAACTTCCAGCACCTATCATCCAGCTTCCAGCTTAATGAATATGTTTCTCCGCATGATAAGAAGAACGCACTAAAGCGCCACTTTCCACATGTCTAAAACCTAATTCTTTCCCTATTTGTTCGTATTTCGCGAATTGTTCAGGCGTGATGTATTCTTTAACCGGTAAATGTTTTTTACTTGGTTGTAAGTATTGGCCAATGGTAACAATATCAACTTTTGCATCAGCTAAATCGTGTAAAACTTGAATTACTTCTTCCTCAGTTTCACCTAAACCTAGCATGATGCCCGATTTTGTTCTTTTGATGCCTTGTTCTTTTAAATAATGCAATACTTCTAAACTTTTTTCATATTTCGCTTGAATTCGCACTTCACGAGTTAAACGTTTTACGGTTTCCATGTTGTGAGAAACTACTTCTGGAGCTACTTCGATGATTCGGTCTATATTTCTTATATTGCCTTGAAAGTCTGGAATTAATGTTTCTAAAGTCGTATTAGGATTCATTCGGCGAATCGCTTTCACGGTTTCTGCCCAAATAATCGAACCCATATCTTTTAAATCATCTCGGTCCACACTCGTAATTACGGCATGTTTGATGTTCATAATTTTGATAGAACGTGCTACTTTTTCAGGTTCGTCCCAATCCACGGTTTCAGGGCGACCTGTTTTTACACCACAAAATCCGCACGAACGAGTACAGATATTTCCTAAAATCATGAAAGTTGCTGTTCCTTCGCCCCAACATTCGCCCATATTAGGACAACTCCCCGAAGTACAAATCGTATTCAGTTTGTATTTGTCTACTAAACCTCTAAGTTCGGTGTAGTTTTTACCGGTCGGTAATTTTACGCGTAACCATTTTGGTTTGGGTTCTCTTGGTGGAAAAACATTGTCAATAGCCGTGTCCATAATCAAAATTTTGATGGACAAAGATACGATATGAATTTTAGAATTTAGAAGTAAGAATTTAGAAAATGAGAAAACTTTAGGAAAGTTTTAGGAAATGTAAAACCGAATTACTTCCCAGAAATAATCTCCGCCAATAATTTCTTAGCTCTTAGCAGTTTGATTTTGATGTTATTCAGAGGTTCATCAATTTGTTCTGCCATTTCTTGGTAGGTCATTTCTTGAAAATAACGCATTTGAATAACTTCTTGATAAGCAGGTTTCAATTGTTTGATGTATTGAAGTAATTGTGCTAAATTTTGCTCGATAATCAATTCATCTTCAGCAGAATTAGAATCATCTGCTACGCTATAAGCTTGATGGTCTTCTTCGTCATTCATTTCAATAAATAAAGACGATTTCTTTTTGCGTAGCATGTCAATATGAACGTTTTTTGCAATCGCAATCAACCAAGTATTAAACCCATATTCGGGATTGTAAGTTGCGATTTTATCAAATGCTTTTGCAAAAGTTTCAATTACAATGTCTTCGGTGTCGGTTTCGTTTTCGGTGCGTTTTAGCATGAAACCATAGACTTCATTCCAGAAAAAATCCAATAAAAAAGTGAAAGCAACTTGGTCTCCCTTTTTTGCTTTTTCAATGTTTTCTTGAATGATTACTGAATTTACTTCCAATGTACGGGTTTTGAGATGAGGTTTCTAAAAAATACGCTCAGTTGGGTAAAGATAAGCACAATTTCAATAATTGGATACCAGTACATCACATCTTTTTCTTTTAGTTTTCCAGCGGCATAACCTAAAGAAATCCAAGCGAATAAATATCTAAAAACGATAATTCCAGTCACAATCATCCATTGGAATTGAAACGCTAATAAAACAATTCCCAACACTAAAAACCAAAACTGACTAAAGAAAAATAATCCCAACTGAAATTTATCAAATCCTTTATAGAAATTAGCCGTGGTAGCGTGTCTTCTTTTTTGGTATATCCAAGATGAAAAAGTAGTTTTTGGTTCCGAAAAAGTAAAACTTTCTGGCGTGTATAAAATTGCTGTATTCTTTTTATTTGCCGCTTGATTAATAAACAAATCATCATCACCTGAACGAATTTTCATGTGATCCATAAAACCCCGGGCATTGAAAAATTCTTCTTTTTTGTAGGCTAAATTTCGTCCAACACCCATGTAAGGCTTGCCAATTTTTGCCCAAGAAAAATATTGTGTAGCGGTTAACATGGTTTCAAAACGTATGATTTTGTTTAAGAAGGAATTCTTTACTTTTTCATAAGCACCATACCCTAAAACAATGGTTTTTTCTTTGGTAAACTGACTTGAAATCTGCAACAACCAATCGTTTGAAGCGGGATAACAATCCGCATCGGTAAATACTAAATACTCGTTTTTTGCGGCTTTAATTCCTAAGGTTAAAGCAAATTTTTTATTACCCCAAAAAGCTTCGACATTTTGAACTTTAACCAATTTTACATTCGCAAATTGTTTTTCGTAAGTTTCAAAAAGCTCTAAAGTTTCATCGCTCGATGCGTCGTCAATTAAGACAATTTCGTAGTCAGGATAATTTTGAGTGACTAAAGTTTGAAAATATTTTTTGATATTTTCTTCTTCGTTTTTTGCGCAAACAATAACGGAAATTGGCAAACGTTTCGGAGTTCCATTAGTTTTTTTACCAAATGAGAATTTTCCGAAAATAAAAAGGTAATATATAAATTGAATAAACACGATAACCGCAAAAGCGATTAAGAGTATTGTTAGTATCATAAATGGATAAAATTATGCGTGCGATTCTTCGTTGCAGTCTTTCATTTGTTCTGGAGTTTTTCCGCAATAGCTGCAGTTTTCTCCATCTTTATTCAAAAACGGACTCTGGCTGGCACAAGTTCCTGCAAATTTTCCGTCTTTTTTTGCCCAAATTTTTATCGCGATACCTGCAAACGCAAGTCCTAAAAGTCCAATGGTTACTAATACAAGTTTCATCTTTTTCTATTTTGAACTGCAAATTTACAAAAGAAAATTCAAATCAAGTTCAGAATTTAAACGCAAAGTTCGCAAAGTTTTTTCGCAAAGCACGCAAATAATTCTTTAATACTTTGGTTTTATAATTCAGGTTTTAATTCTCGTATAAGTAAAACGTCTCTGTGTATCTCAAATCAACACCATCAAAATCAAAAAAACTCGGTGAATCTCTGTGAAATAATAAAGTAAGTTTTACACGCAGATAGAACAGATGTGCTAATGCAAAACGCAGATTTAAACGGATTTCTTATGTTGGCTCATAAAGCAAATCTAATAAAGAAAAAAATCGCAATAATCAGCGTTGCGAAGCACCAGCGTCATCCGCGTTCCAAAATATTTAATCGTATTCTTTGTTGTTGAAGAGATGCTTGACAGCATGACAAACTATGTGTATAGCCTATATGGTCTATGAAAAGTGAAACGACTGAAGTTTCTGACTAAAATCAACACAAAGCAAATCTAATGTGTCTATGTGTTTAAAAATGAACACGAAGATTTTAAACTCCCAACTTCCTTCTCCCAACTAAATAATATTCACTTCCGCTTCTATGGCAATTCCAAATTTTTCCAAAATGGTTTGTTGAATGTTTCTCGAAAGGGCTACAATTTCAGCTCCAGTTGCGGTTCCATAATTGACTAAAACCAAGGCTTGATTTTTATGAACTCCAGCATCGCCAAAACGTTTTCCTTTAAAGTCTGCTTGCTCAATTAACCAACCAGCTGGAACTTTTACTTCGGTTTCCGAAACTACATAATGTGGCATTTCGGGATGAAGTGCTTTTGCTTTTTCGTAGGCTTCTTTTGCTATAATCGGATTTTTAAAGAAACTTCCGCTATTGCCTAATTCTTTCGGATCTGGCAATTTACTTTGACGAATAGCAATTACAGCGTTGCTAACGTCTTTTAAGGTTGGGTTTTGTATGTTTTGATGTTGTAATTCGGTTTCAATCGCTCCATAAGTGGTGGAAACTTTATGATTTTTCTTAGTCAATTTGAAACAAACTGAAGTAATGATATATTGATTTTTCAATTCGTTTTTAAACACACTTTCACGGTATTCAAACTTACATTGTGAGTTTGTAAACGTTTCGATTTCTAATGTTTTAAGGTTTAAAGCTTCGCAAGAAGACATTGTATCTTTAATTTCCACTCCATAAGCACCAATATTTTGAATTGGAGTTGTGCCTACGTTTCCTGGAATCAACGATAAATTCTCTATCCCACCAAAATTTTGGTCAATGCACCAAAGTACAAATTCGTGCCAGTTTTCGCCAGCTTGTGCTTTTAAAATGGCAAAATCATCGTTTTCTTCAACAATTTCTCTTCCCTTTAAATTTACGTGAACGACTAATTTTTGAATATCCTGTGTTAAAAGCATATTGCTTCCACCGCCTAAAATAAAAATATCGTCGTTTTCTGTTAACACTTTTTTTAATTCTGCAATCGAACTTACCGAAACAAATTGTTTGGCTTTAGCTTCAATTCCAAAAGTGTTATAATTTTTTAAAGAGAAATTAGTTTGAATATTCATCGTGGAATAATTTTTTTCAAATGTAATGTTTATGTGGTAATTTTCAAATTCAAGAATTGCTTTGTGGAAATTTAAACGCAAAGTTCGCAAAGTTTTTTCGCAAAGCACGCAAAGAAAAATCCCTTAAAATCAGCGCTTCGTAGAATCCGTTTCATCTGCGTTCCGAAATTAAATCGGAAATATTTTATACGATTGATGCGTTTCTTTAATAATCATCTCCGTTCGTTCAGCATGCGTGTCCGAAATAAAAATTTGCCCAAAAACGGCATCATTTACCATTGTTACAATTTTTTGAACTCGGGTTTCATCTAATTTATCAAAAATATCATCAAATAGTAAAATAGGTAGTTCACCACTTTGTTTTTTCATGAATTCAAATTGGGCTAGTTTTAAAGCAATCAAAAATGATTTCTGTTGGCCTTGCGAACCGAATTTCTTAATTGGGAAACCATCAATTTCAAAAATTAAATCGTCTTTATGAATTCCTGCGCTAGTATATTGAATAATACGGTCTTTTTGTAGCGATTCTTCTAGAAGCGAAATCAACCCTTTTTCAAATAATTGACTTTCGTATTTTAAAGCGACTTTCTCATTTCCACCTGAAATATTAGTGTGATGTTTTTCGAAAATCGGAATAAAATCATTAAGAAATTGATTTCTTTTTTCAAAAATGAGCTGTCCTGTTTCGCTCAGTTGTTCGTTATAAATGGCTAAATTATCAGCATCAAATGTTTGATTTAGAGCAAAATATTTCAATAAAGCATTTCGTTGCGCAAGTGTTTTTTGATATTGAATTAACAATTGAAGGTATTGGTTATCTAAAGTTGCAATTACACTATCAATAAATTTTCTGCGTGTTTCGCTTCCTTCAATAATTAAATCTGCATCAGAAGGCGAAATAATAACCAAAGGAATTAAACCTAGATGTTCGGAAAGCTTGTCATAAACTTTGCCGTTTCGTTTAATGGTTTTTTTTTGCCCCTTTTTTAAACTACAAACTATTTTTTCTTCTTTGCTGTTTTTTTCAAGTAAAGCATCAATTACAAAAAATTCTTCACCATGTCTAATGTTTTGAACAGCTAACGGATTAAAATAACTTTTGCCATAAGCTAAATGGTAAATTGCATCTAAAATATTGGTTTTTCCTACACCATTTTTTCCCACAAAACAATTTATCTTAGCGTCAAAATCAAATTCGATTTGGGCTAAATTTTTGTAATTAAGAAGCGATAATTGTTTTAAAAACACAATAATATACTTTGATTTGCGACTAAAAATAGGACTTTATGCAAAAGTAAATCGAATTTATAAAAAATATATACTAAAATGGTTTTTAATTTTAATAAAAATTATATTTTTGCACTTCATTAAATTTAAAATAAATGGCAACATATAACAAAAGAGGATACAAAGCTCCAAAACCAGAAGAAGCTAAAGTTGAAAACGAATTTGACGAAGTAGAAGCTATTGATGTTAAAGACAGTACTACGGCTGAAGTTTTTGATACATTAGACAAAAGCGCTTCTAGAACTGAAGAGTGGGTAGCTAATAATCAAAAAGTACTTTTAGGTATTGTAGGTGCAATTGCAATAGGAACTTTAGGATATTTATTATTCAATAGATTTGTTGTTGAGCCAAAAGAAGAAAAAGCAGCTAATGAAATTTTTCAAGCACAACAATATTTTCAACAAGCAGTTGACGCTACAGAAAAAAATGATTCATTATACAATTTAGCACTTAAAGGTGGTGAAGGTAAATTAGGATTTATTGGAGTTGCAGAACAATATGAAGGAACTGCAGCAGGAAACATTGCTAATTACCACGCAGGAATGGCTTATTTAAACTTAGGAGATTTTAAAAATGCTATTACTTATTTAGAGAAATTTAAATCGGATGATGCTATTTTAAAACCATTAGCTTTAGGAGCTATTGGAGATGCTTTAGCTGAAACTAATAAAGTAGATGATGCTATTGCTTATTACAAAAAAGCAGCTGAGGCTTCAGAAAATGATTTCACTACGCCAAGATTTTTATTAAAAGCGGCTCAATTACATTTAGCAGCTGGTAAAAAAGCTGAAGCGCACCAATTATTTGTTGAGATCAAAGAGAAATATGAAAATTCTAAAGAAGGAATGAATGTTGATGCTTTCATTGCGATGACTGAATAAGAATGGCAACAGAAAATAAAAATTTATCCAATTACGATAAAAACACAATCCCAAATGCGAAAGATTTTCGGTTTGGGATTGTTGTTTCAGAATGGAACGAGCAAGTAACCGAAGGTTTGTATAACGGAGCTTTAACGGCTTTAACAGATTGTGGTGCTTTACCAGAAAATATCATCCGTTGGAATGTGCCAGGAAGTTTTGAATTGATTTTCGGAGCACGTCAAATGCATGAAAAATTAGAACTTGATGCTGTAATTGTCATTGGATGTGTAATCAAAGGTGAAACCATGCATTTCGAGTTTGTTTGCGAAGGCGTTACACAAGGAATGAAAGACTTAAATCTTTTATATGATGTGCCAACCATTTTTTGCCTGTTAACAGATAACAACATGCAACAATCTATAGATAGAAGTGGAGGGAAACACGGAAACAAAGGGGTAGAAGCAGCAATTGCGGCTATTAAAATGGTAGATTTGAATAGAAAATAAAAGGATTTCCTTTAAAATCAATATACTAATCCCGATTTTCATCGGGATTTTTTGTTAACAAAAATTTGGAGATTAAACACATAAAAATCCTTAAATTTGAAAAAAATAATGCGACATGATTAAGTTTGGAAAAAGTAGAATGCCAAAAAATAAGCAATTCAATTATACACCTCGTCATTATCAGGGAAAGACAACAGAGAATCCTTTTGATTTTGATTCTCGTATTCGTCGTGATAGAGATGAAGTGAGTTATAATGATTTCAGAGGACAATGGAGAGATGCACGTGATAGTAGTCGTAACAGAAAAAATAGATCTTTCAATATGAGAGTAATTTTAATTGCTTTGGTATTGGCGTTGCTGTTTTTCTTTATCATTGATTTTGATTTTTCCATTTTTAGAAGAAAATAATGGCAGCCAGTATTATTCAACTTTTACCCGACCATGTTGCTAATCAAATTGCTGCTGGAGAAGTGGTTCAACGACCTGCTTCTGTAGTTAAAGAATTGTTGGAAAATGCCGTTGATGCAAAAGCTTCTGATATTAAATTAATTGTAAAAGAAGCGGGTAAAACGTTGGTTCAGGTTATTGATAATGGTTTAGGTATGAATACTACCGATGCACGTTTATGTTTCGAGCGCCATGCTACTTCTAAAATTCGCCAAGCAGAAGATTTATTTGATTTGCATACCAAAGGTTTTCGTGGGGAAGCATTGGCTTCTATTGCTGCAATTGCTCATGTAGAAATGAAAACCAAACAAGACCAAGAAGAGTTGGGTAATCATATTGTAATAGAAGGTAGTAAATTAGTAACTCAAGATGTTGCTGTTTTGCCAAAAGGAACTTCATTTGCAGTTAAAAACTTATTTTTTAATATTCCGGCCAGAAGAAATTTTTTGAAATCGGAAACTGTGGAATTTCGTCATGTTATGAATGAATTCCAACGGGTAGCTATGGCACATCCGTCTATTTCATTTACGTTGATTCATAATGGAAGTGAATTGTATAATTTGCCAAGTTCGAATTATCGTCAACGCATTGTTAATATTTTTGGAGGAAAAACCAATGAAAAATTAGTCCCAGTTTCGGAGGAAACGGAACTAATTAATATTACTGGATTTGTAGGAAAACCTGAATTTGCTAAAAAGAGTAGAGGAGAGCAGTTTTTCTTTGTGAACGATAGGTATATAAAAAGTGCGTATTTGCATCATGCAATCATGAATGCATACGAAGGTTTGTTAAAAGAAGGCAATCAACCGAGTTATTTCTTGTATTTACAAGTGCCACCGCATACTATTGATATCAATATTCATCCCACTAAAACGGAAATCAAATTTGATGACGAACATTCATTATATGCTATTTTGCGTTCAGCGGTAAAACACAGTTTAGGTCAGTTTAATGTGGCTCCGGTTTTAGATTTTGAGCGCGATTCCAATTTAGATACGCCATATCAATATAAAGATAAAGAAGCCGATTTTCCAACTATTCAAGTAGATTCTAGTTTTAATCCATTTGCGACTGATAAACCAGCAGCCAAATCCCTTTCTTCTTTTGGAAGTTATAAGAGAGAAACGTCAAGTGCAAGTTGGGAAAGTTTATATGTAGGATTAAAGCAAGAAACACAAGAATTAGAACAGTTTTCATTTGAAAGTGAAGAAGTAACCGGAAAACTATTTGATGATGAAGTGGAAGAAACGAAAACGTCTTCAACTTACCAAATTCATAAAAAATATATCGTAAGTGCTATAAAATCAGGTATGTTAGTAATTTATCAAGGTAGAGCACACCAACGTGTGTTGTATGAACAATTTTTAACGAATATTACCGTTCAAAAAGCATCGAGTCAGCAATTGTTGTTTCCTTTGGAGTTGTATTT
>JBIKZB010000291.1:0-4455 GCA_044354955.1 Flavobacterium sp.
TACAAACAGTAATTACACTATTAAAAGAAACTGGAAAGTTACCAGCACAATATAAACCTCACAAATTATCGGGAAATTATGCTGGATTATGGGAATGTCATATAAAACCCGATTGGTTATTAGTTTGGTTGCAAGATGATAACAAACTAACACTAATCCTTACAAATACTGGAACTCACAGCGACTTATTTTAGTTGCTTATTTGCCGAAGTGTATTGTAAAAATCAATAAAAATTACTTGTAAATATCTGTTTTAGGACGAGCCAAAATCACCTTATTAGTTCTCGATACAATTTTACAAAGCAAAAAGTAGCATTTTTCCTTCATAAAATCACTCCAAGTGACGTTTGATTAATTCGTTTCTATTGTTTTTTACTGAAAATTACTCACTTAAAGCATTCCACCCTCTAGCTTTCAATTCAATCTTCGTATTCGCTCTGGTAATTAAATGATTCCCTTCTTGAGCATCAACCATGTGTCCGATGATGGTGAAATTTGGATTCCCTTTAATTTTGTCAAAATCTTCCATGGCAATGGTGAATAACAATTCGTAATCTTCGCCACCGCTTAAGGCTATTGTAGTAATGTCTAAATTGAATTCTTCACACACGTTAATCAACTGCGGATCTACAGGAATTTTTTCTTCGTATAAATTACAACCTACATTACTTTGTTTGCATAAATGTAAAATTTCAGACGATAAACCATCCGAAATATCAATCATAGCAGTTGGTTTAATTTCTAATTTTTCTAATAATTCTTTAACATCGTTACGTGCTTCTGGTTTTAACTGACGTTCGATTAAATAGGTATACGCTTCTAAATCAGGTTGATTGTTTGGATTTACTTGAAACACTTGTTTTTCGCGTTCTAACACTTGTAATCCCATGTAAGCCGCACCAATATCGCCCGAAACCACTAATAAATCGGATACTTTTGCACCATTACGGTAAACGATATCTTCTAAATTTGCTTCTCCAATAGCGGTAAAACTAATAATTAATCCTTTTTGTGAAGATGTTGTATCACCACCAATTACATCCACATTATAAATTTTAGAGGCTAATGTAATTCCCTCAAATAATTCTTCCAAAGCTTCTAGCGGAAAACGATTTGAAACCGCTATCGAAACCGTAAGCTGTTTTGGAGTAGCATTCATGGCACAAATATCTGACACATTGGCTACAACGGCTTTGTATCCCAAATGTTTTAAAGGCATGTAAGCCAAATCAAAATGAACACCTTCTACTAGTAAATCGGTAGAAATTACTGCTTTTTTATCGCCAAAATCCAATACTGCTGCATCGTCTCCAATGCTTGTAAGTGTTGACTCATGATTGATAGTGAAGTTTTTTGTTAAATGTTCAATTAAACCAAATTCGCCTAATTGCGATAAACTGGTTCTTGATTGGTCTTTATTTTCTAACATGGATTATTTTTTTGCAAAGATAGGGTTAATGTGTCAATTTGACGATATGCCAATGAGTCAATTATTTTATTGGCACATCGACACATTGCCTCATTGGCACATTGTCTCATTGTCCAACTCGTGCAACTTCTCATAAATCAAACTCGTCTCGTAGCCTTTACGCAATAAGAAGTCGACAAATTTTTTATTTTTTTTTGGGCCTTTTGGCGCGGTAATACTTTCCCAATTTTTCTCCGCTAATTTGTGGAAATTTTCTATGTAAACAGTCTCATGAATCTCTTTTAAAGCAGTTTGAATATTTCGAGAAGAGATGTTTCGAAATTTTAATTCGTTTACAATGCGGTTTTTACCCCAAAATTTATAATTGTGTTTCCCTCGAACAAAACTTTGGGCAAATCGTTCTTCATTGATGAAATTATTTTCGATAAGATAGGTTAAAATTTCATCTTTTTCTGATTGATTACTAGAAAACGAGTACAGTTTTTCTTCTACTTCCTTATAACAACGCTCCTGATAAGCGCAGTAATATTCCATCTTAGCGTAGATTTCTTTTAAGGTAAAAGCGGTTTTGTTAGTTTTCAATTCGTTAACAATTTAATAATGGTGTAAATATTTTATATAAAAAAAATTATACTTTATCTTTGTAGGCTTTTTTAGTTTATAAAAACTATGCAAGCATATAATTTTAGCAATAAAAATATGAAATTAAAATTAAAATTATTCATTATAGGTTTATTTTGTTCGGTTTATGGGTGGGGGCAGAGTATCTTTACTAACCCACTTACTTTTACTTCTGCTGTTCAAGCAAGTCCATATATTGCAGGGCAAACGGTCGATTCAAATATTACAGTAAGTGGAGTAGTTAGAGGGCCAGGAATTAATGCTGCTGCTGCTGCTAATAGGTATTCGGCTACCGGTTGGAGTACAACAACATTAAATACTTCCGACTATTTTGAGTTTGTTTTAACTCCAAATACCACTTATGAAATTGATTTTATTAGTTTTGTATATACTTCTCAGGTTTCTACAGGTACGCCTAGCCATGCATTCAGAAGTAGTTTAGATGGTTTTACATCAAATATAGGAACTACAACAACAACAGGAACAATAATCTCTCTTTCTGGTGCTGAATATCAGAATATAACTGCTCCGATAACATTTAGATTTTATCTTTTTTCTGCCGCTGCTGGAACAACAACTTTTAGTATTAATGATTTTACTTTTAATGGAACTGTCACTGCATCAGCAGCATCACCAGAAATCAATCTTCAAGGCAATGCTGTTTCTATAGTTTCGGGAGACACAACTCCAGATATAGCAGACCACACTGATTTTGGCGCTGTTTCAACTGCTTCGGGAACAATACTTAGAACATTTACCATTCAAAATACAGGTACTGCTGCTTTAAGTTTAACAGGAGCTAGCCCTTATGTTACAATTTCAGGACCTAATGCAGCTGATTATTCAGTTACTGCAATTCCTTCTAACACTATTGGGGCTTCTGGCAATACAACATTCCAAATAAGATTTGATCCTTCGGCTGATGGTTTAAGAACCGCAACAGTTAGTATTGCAAATAACGACAGCAATGAAAACCCATATACGTTTGCTATTCAAGGTATTGGAATAAGTGTGCCTGTAATTACAAGTAGCTTAACTGCTTCAGGAAATCAAGGTTCGACTTTTACGTATACAATTACAGCAACAAACTCACCAACAAGTTATACCGCAACAGGTTTACCAGCAGGTTTGAGTATAGATACAGTAACTGGAATTATTTCTGGCACACCAACAGTAACAGGAAGTTTCAATATTACAATTACAGCTACAAATGGAATAGGTGCTGATAATCAAACGTTAGTTTTGACTTTAGGAGCGGGGCCTTGTTTGAGTGAAGGGTTTGAATCAATAACTCCTCCAGCTACAGATTGGACTTATAATTCGGTTACTCATTCTACAAATAATCCTAGAACAGGTTTAAGGGATGCAATGTTCAATGGCAATAATGACGAAATCAGATCTCCATTAATTAATAATCTTAATGGAATTTCTTTTTGGTACAGAAGAAGTGGTACATCGCCAACTGCACCAACTTTTACAGTATATACATCAACAACATCTTCAGGACCATGGACACAAGTTGGTGCTGTAATTTCTACCATTACAACTACTTACACGCAATTTTCAGAATCTGTACCTACAGGAAATTATTATGTACGTATTTTGCATAACAGAACAGCTGGTACAAATGAAATATATTTCGATGATTTTGAAGTTACATGTGGAACACCATGTACTCCAGCGGTCGTATCTGTAACTCCAACTTCTGGTCCAGTGGGTACAGAGGTGACAATTACTGCCTCTTCAGGAGATTTAACTGTAGCTTCAGTGTTTTTTGGAGGAACAAGTGCTACCATTGTTTCAAATGATGGTACCGAAATGTTAGTTATAGTTCCGAGTGGAGCATCAAATGGAACAATAACAATTACAGATAGTCAACCTTGTGATGCAACAGCCTCTTTTACTTTAATTGATGCTGATAATTCTTCATGTGAAGGAGCTTCTACTACTTCTGATTTAATTATTTATGATATACACGACGAAAAGACAGGTTCAGGGGGATTTATAACGCTATACAATGGAACAGCTTCAACAGTTGATTTAACAAATTATAGTATATGGAGAACATCCAATCATGATGATGGGAATGAGATAGATTACGCCAATTTAACAGGAACAATTGCTCCTGGAGCTTTAGCTATTTTAAAAGTTTCTGTCGATAGTTGTGGACCAGCATCAACAAATGGAACAATTGATGGAGGGTTTAATGAAGATGACGGTATTCAATTAAGAAATGCAGTAGGAAGTGTGGTTATTGATGATGTTGATACTTACCCAACAGTGCCGGGTTATTATATGGTAAGAAATACTGGAGCATTAAGCGCAAGAACATCTTATGTTGCTGCGGACTGGACTACTATACCTTTGGTTGCTGGAGAATGTTATCCAAGCGCTGGATTAACACT
>JBIKZB010000014.1:0-15368 GCA_044354955.1 Flavobacterium sp.
TAAAACTAAATGATGCATATGGTTTAAATCAATAAAACCTTGTTTGTGTAAGTCAAGCAAACGTCCAGGAGTAGCTATCAAGACATCAATACCGTTTTTAAGTTCATTTACTTGCGACATTTGATTGACACCTCCAAAAATCACTAATGACTTTACATTGGTATATTTTCCATACGTTTTAAAACTCTCGTCAATTTGTATGGCTAATTCTCTTGTAGGTGTTACTACTAAAGTTCTAATGTGTTTTGCTTTTTTAGCTGAACCTACAATTCTATGAATTAAATTCAGGATTGGGATGGCAAAAGCACCTGTTTTTCCAGTACCTGTTTGTGCGCAGGCTACTAAATCTTGTCCTGCTAATATTTCAGGAATGGCTTGCTCTTGAATAGGAGTAGGATTTGTATATCCTTCCTCTTCTAAAGCTTGTTGTATGTTATTGTATAATTTTAAATCGTTAAATGTCATAAATAAATAATTTTCCCATTGAATTAGCTCAACGAGGTTACAAAGATAGTGTTATTTTAGGGAAATTGGTTTTTACCCGTTTTTAGCTTTCATGAAATCAGTAATTAATGAAGCTATTAATTTACCTGTCAAATGATTATTTTTCGAATCGTCAAGCTCTGGTGCACCTTCGCAAATATGAAAATACGACGCATTTTGATGTTTTCCAAAATAATACACAAAATGCCTTGCTTTGTCCACACTAAAACCACTTAAAGTCATAGCGCTGGATGGAATATTAGGAATAGCATCTAAATCTAATTCCACACCAAAAGGTTCATTTTTGATAAAATTTAGCGCATTTTCTAATTCGACTTCGAAGTTTTTTTCACGTTTTACTTCAACTTCTTCATAGGTAACATACTTTACTCTTGAAGTAAGTTCTTTTAAGGTATTGAAGACACTTTTAGAAACGAAGTTTTCATGCAATCCAAAAACAAAATATTTTTTTAAGAAACCATCTTCAAATGCATAACTAAATCCGTTACCTGAGTGGCGACCTTCTAAAATTCTAAAATCGGTATGGGCATCAAAATTTACAGCGTTTACGGGTTTTCCTTTGGCTAAAGCTAACCCCTTGATATTACCGTATGCATTATTGTGTCCGCCACCAACAATAATTGGAATTTTACCAGCATTACAAATTTTATGAACAATATGAGAAACTTCAATGTCTAATTGTTCAACCAATTGAAATAATTCTTTTCGATGTTCTTTGTTGTTAGCATCTAAATTTTGAGCTTTTTCAAGTTGTTTAGTAACATTCAGTTTACCTAAAACCAATAAATTACTTCCTTTACAAAATTTATTATGTTGAATATTTGCTAAACTACTAAGAACACTTTCGTAAGCAGAAGCAGCGCCAACTCTGCCTAAATTTGCCTTTACACCAATGTCTTCAGGAATTCCAAAAAGCACAAATTTAGCTTCACTATTGGTTATAAAATCAATAATATCAGTATCTTTTGGGATAGTGATAATTTTTTCTCCAAATTTTATTTCACCACTTCTATGATTGGTAATTTTTGCTAATTCGTTTTGGCTTAAAAGTATAATGTTTTCCATATAAGTTATAAATGCATATTCAAAAGTACTATTTTTAAATAAAAATCATTTAAAATTTAGAAAATACTTTAAAAATTGTATTTTTGGGCAAACTTACTAATAACATTAATAACCATACAATGGAAAACAAATCAAACAATTCTGGATTAAAAGCTGCTGTGGTAGTTTTAGCTATACTTTTTTTAGGAAGTGTAGGTTACATTTTTAAACTTACCTCAGAAAATAAAGAAACTGTTACATCATTAACAACAGAAAAAAATACTTTAGCTGAAGAATTAAAATCAAAAATTGCAGAATATGACACTATGATTGCTGACAACACAGCATTAAAAGACGAATTGCAAGCAGAACAAGCAAAAATGGTAGCTTTATTAGAGCAAGTAGAAAAATCGAAAGGTGATACTGCTGCTATGGCAAAGTATAAAACTGAATATTTTCGTTTAAAAAGAGAAATGGATAATTTAGTAGCTGAAAATAAAGTGTTAAAAGAGCAAAATGTTGCCTTAACTTCAAGTTTAGATAGTACTAAAGTAGTTTTATCAGATGCTAAAAAATTCAATGATACTTTGTTAACTCAAAACGAAGGATTAACAAAAACAGTTGAAAAAGGTTCTAAATTAGCAGTATTAAACTTAAAAGTTTTAGCTGTAAAGCAAAAAAGTTCAGGAAAACAAATTGAAACAGATAAAGCAGGAAGAGCTGATAAATTAAAAGTTAGTTTTTTAATTGCTGAAAATCAAATTGCTAAAACTGGAGCAAGAGAATATTATGTTCAAATTATTGATAGTAAAAGTAATATTTTAGGTGAAAAGAAAACGATTCCAACAGGTGACAAAACATTAACGTATAGTTTTGTTTCAACTGTAAAATATGAAAATAAAACGGTACAGGTTAACGAAGAAGTTTCTGGAAAAGATTTTGCTAAAGGAACTTACTTTGTAAATGTATTTGACAAAAATGCTGAATTAGTTTCTAAAACTAGTTTCGAATTGAAATAAGCGTTTTATACAATTTCTAAAAGTCCAATGAGAGAAATTTCATTGGACTTTTTTTATTTAGATGTATTTTGCCAAATAATTCCCCAAACCAACCGCAGTAATGGTTAAGACGATTGAGCCTATAATATAAAGATATGCTGTAACTTGTTGGTTACTTTGGAATAAGTTGTAATTTTCCAACGCAAAACTTGAAAAAGTGGTAAATCCTCCACAAAAACCAACAATCAGTAAAAATTTCAATGGATGATTTTCTGGAAAATATTTCCCTAAATAGCCAATGAATAATCCAATTAGTAAACTTCCAATAATGTTAACTAAAAAAGTACTAAAAGGAAAAGAACTTTGAAAATATTTTGTGGTTGCCCAATGGGTTATATATCGGAAAATACTTCCGATTGCACCACCAATTCCGACTAATAAAATAGTTTTTAGCATATTAAATAAATTGTCCTTCAATCATTACTTTGTCAATTAAATTCGTTCCAAAAGCATAAGGTAATTGGTAATAACTCATTATTGATTTTGTAATAATGATGTTAGCTTTTTTACCTTTTGTAATGCTTCCATGGGTTTTTGAAATTCCCATCGCGTAAGCACCGTTAATTGTAGCAGCATTGATAGCTTCTTCTGGTGTCATTTTCATTTTGATGCAAGCCGTAGCTACCACAAAATTCATATTTCCAGATGGAGTAGTACCAGGATTGTAATCGGTTGCTAAAGCTAGTGGTAATCCGGCATTCATCATTTTTCTTGCTGGAGTGTAGGGAATACTAATGAAGTAAGAACAACTTGGTAATGCTACAGGCATTGTTTTACTGTTTTTTAAAACTTCAATATCTTCATCAGTTACAATTTCTAAGTGGTCAACCGATAAGGCTCCGTTTTCAACACATGCTTTGATTCCGTCTATAGCGGTAAATTGGTTTACGTGGATTTTTGCTTCTAAATCGTATTTTCTACCAGCTTCCATGATTTTTATGGTTTCTTCAACTGAAAAATAACCTGTTTCAAGGAAAGCGTCAATATAATCCGCTAAATTTTCGGAAGCAATTTTGGGTAACATTTCATTAATTATCAAATCGATATAAGCCGCATGATTTTCTTTATAATCTATAGGAAAAGCATGGGCTCCAAGAAACGTAGCTTTTATAGCAATCGGATAATTTTCTTTTAAACGTTTTATTACGCGCAACATTTTCAATTCGCCTTCCACGGTTAATCCGTAACCCGATTTAATTTCGACTGCTCCAGTGCCTTGTTGCATCACTTCTTCTAAACGTAATTTTGATTGCTCGTAAATTTCGTCTTCTGAAGTTTCATTTAATTTTTTAGCCGAATTTAAGATGCCACCGCCACGATTAGCAATTTCTTCATACGATAAACCATTAATTCGATCAACAAATTCTTGAATTCGGTTTCCTGCATACACTATATGCGTGTGACTGTCTACCCAAGTTGGCAAAATAACTTGTCCGGTTGCATCGATAACTTTAGCTTCTGAAAGTTCTGGGCAGTTTTCCATCGCACCAAAATCAGAGATGATATTGTTTTCTATTAAAAGGAAGGCATTGTCAATTTTAGGTAGAATTGCCATCTCGGCGCCAGAAACTTTATCAATATTAGCTTCTCTTATTTGTAATAGTTCTTTTATGTTGATAAATAGTGTTTTCATCAAAAAATAAATTTCAGTAAAAATACTTCTCATTTTTAAAAACTCCTATCTTTATATAAAATTTGTTTGTTTTGAGAAAAATTAAATATAAAAAAGGAAGAAAGGTTCAGCCAAGTACGCTTGAATATACAGGAATTCATAAAGATGTAGCAACAGAAATGCAGCTTTTTGTTTATGATTTAAATGATGTTACGGAATATCAGCAATTAGAACCACAAGATATTGACTCAAGTATAGAAGCTACTAAAGTAAATTGGATAAATATTCACGGATTAAATAATCATGCATTTATTGAAAAAGTAGGCGCAAAGTTTGAAGCCGATCATTTTATAATTGGAGATATTTTAAACACGACAAAACGAACAAGGATTGAGGAATATCATAACATATTATTTTTCAATGTAAAGTCGTTATTGCCATTAAAAAAATCTGATAATATTAGTGTGGAGCAAATTAGTTTCTTATTAAAAGACAATGTTTTGTTATCGTTTCAAGAGAAAAGAAGCGATTTTTTTACACATATTAGAGAACGAATTAGAACCAATTCAGGCGTTGTTAGAACAAAAAAGGCAGATTATTTGTTATATTTATTATTGGATGCCATTATTGAAAATTTTTACATTACTATTGAAAGTGAAGAAAATAAAGTGGACGATTTAATTGATTTATCAAAGAAAAATACAAAACCAGAAGTTTTAGAATTGATTGAAAAACATCGGGATAATTTCAATTTTTTAAAACGTTCAATTATACCATTGCGCGATTCGTTATATTCTATAAAAAGTATTAAGGATGACAATGTTTTTAATGATATTCAATCAGAAAATTTTACTTTCTTTTCTAGATTACATCAAAAATGTTTAGAACTTTTAGAACAAATTGATTCTGATTTGATTACACTTGATAGTACTTCGAATTACTTTTTTTCGGCACAGAATCATAAAATGAATCAGGTGATGAAAACATTGACGGTTGTTTCGATGTTTTTTTTACCGCTAACATTCATAGTTGGAGTTTATGGACAGAACTTTAAAAATTTACCTGAATTAGATTGGGAGTATGGATATTTTATTATTTGGGGAATTATGTTGGCGGTTGTTGCTGGAATGTTTATTTATTTTAAAATCAAAAAGTGGTTTTAGTTGAAAAATAATTCAGATTCTATTGTCAAAAATAAATATTCCTATTATCTTTGACAAGAATTCATAAATTCCGGAAAATATTATGTTTGAATTTCAACAGTATCTAGGTTTTTTACTTTTCTTAACCATATTAACTATTGGTTTTTGGTTGATGATATTCTTAGTAGGATTTGTTCACTATTGGTTGGGCGGAGCTATTATGGAATTAATCAAAGAGAAAAGAGCTAAAAGACAAGCTGAATTAGAAGGATAATTTTCTTTTAATTTTTAAAATAAAAAAGTCCCGATTAAATCGGGACTTTTTTTATTGCTTAAACATTGAGAATTATGGTCTTCCCATAAAATCTCCTTCACCACTATCTTCTCTACGTGGTTGTCTGTCTCTTTCGTTTTTCTGTTTATTGAAACGGTATGTAAAAGTTACCATCACTTGACGAACTCTCCATTGCATTTCACTGTAAGAGCTTACTACATTTGGAATATTTGTTTCCATTATTCTTTTTCTTGAATTAAAAACATCGCTTATATTTAAAGAAATACTTGCTTTATCTTTTAAGATATCTTTGCTAAATGCTAGATTCATCGAAGCTACACCTAATGATTTTCCTTGTGCATTGGTTTGTGGGGCATTGTAAGTAGCATTAGTTTGCCAATCGATTTTATAAGGTAATGTAATTTTAGAAGTAATTCTTGTAAACCAAGTAAACGCCACATTATCAAAATTTTGCGAAATGGTATTTCCTAAATAATCAACATAGCTATAATCGCCTTGGGTTTCGCTTCTAAATGTATTAAAGTTACCATTTAATCTCCACCATTTGTATGGGGTATAGTTTAGGTTAAATTCGAAACCAGCTCTATATTCTTTAGAAAGGTTAATAGGTGTACTTAAAATTACAGGAACTCCATCTACAAATAAACCTGATTCTTTTCTAATAAACTGAAAAGCATCATTTGTAATATTGATATATGCAGAAGTATTAAAAGTTAATTTACTCCATTTTTTTAAATAGCCTAAATCGATTGCATCGGTTAATGAAGGATCAATATCAGGATTACCTTGGAAGATATTAATATTACTAGATAAAGATGATACTGGGTTTAAGAAACGGCCTCTAGGACGGTTAATTCTTTTACTATAACTCAAACTTACAGAGCTTGACTCTGAAAATTCATAATTTACGGTAGCCGATGGAAAAAAGTTATTGTATTTTTTAGTGTTATAATTGTTTAACGACAACGAATTTACTTCAATATGACTGTCTTCAAAACGCAATCCTAAGAAATAAGAAAACTTGTTAAATTTAGATCCAAATTGAGTGTAAAAAGCATTTACATTTTCAACATATTCTAATGTATTTGAGAAGTCAGAAACAGGAGTTACCACAAAATCAGTTAAATTCTTTTGAAAACTTCCTCTATAACCAGCTTCAAAACGACCACTTTTTCCTATTGGAAGTACATAATCGGTTTGTAATAAATTTCGTTGTTGCTTATTTATGTTAGTTGTACCTTGTGTTTCTAATGATGAAGGGTCTCCTAATAATTGATCATAAATAGTTGCGAATTCATTTTCTTTGTTTTGAGAAAAAGCAAGATCAACCGTTAATTTATGGTCGTCTTTTTTGAATTTTTTTGTAAAGTTTGATGAATATTCAATACTAAATTCGTCACTCTTTTGGTCGTTTAAACGATTTCTAACACCTGTTGGATTATAAGATGCATCAAAGTAATTGAAATATACATTATCTGGATTTTTCCCATCACTTTCTCTAAAGGTTAATGCATTGGTCCAAGTTAATGATTTTGATAAATTTAAATCAATTCCAAAGTTAGCGTTGTAGCCTTCGCTAATTCGATCATTTGTTCTTCTTTCTTCAATAAAACGACTTGTTGTTCCATCAGCATTAAAATATTCAGCATCTACTAGAGAATTTCCAGGGTTGTTTCTATAATTATATCCAATGTTAGAAAATAAATTATAATCGTCACTTTTCTTATTTAAGTTGATACTTCCACCATAGGTTTCTGGATCACCAGCGTTTACCATAATAGAACCATTAACGCCATTTGCTTTTCCTTTACGTAAAACAATATTTATGATTCCTCCTCCGCCTTCTGCGTCATATCTGGCAGATGGATTGGTAATTACTTCAACTTTTTCAACGGCATCAGCAGGTAATAACTTTAAGGCATCTGCAATATTAATCCCAGCTAAGCCAGATGGTTTTCCATCAATTAAAATTTTCACACTTTCATTACCTCTTAAAGCAACAGTTCCTTCTGCGTCAACAGTTACAGATGGTACATTATCTAATACATCACTTACAGTTCCACCTTTGACCATCATGTCTTTACCCACGTTGTAAACTCTTTTGTCTAGTTTAATTTCAACTGTTGATTTTTCAGCAATAATGTCAACATCTTTCAATTGAGCCACATCAGCTTCCATTTGTATGGTGCCTAAATTGGTATCTGTAGTGAATTCTTTTTGTGGAATATTTATGTTTTTAAAAGAAATAAATTCGGCTCTTACATTGTAATTACCCGCAGCTACTTCAAATTTAAAAATACCATTTTGATCAGTAATTCCACCAGAAAGTTGTTTGGTTTTTATGTTTTCAAATACAATAGTAGCATATTCTAAAGGAAGGTCTGTTCCTTTCTCGATTACTTTTCCAGAAACGGTAATTTTTTTACTTTCTGGTCTTTGTGCTAA
Organism: Flavobacterium sp.; assembly: GCA_044354955.1. Classification (GTDB taxonomy): domain Bacteria; phylum Bacteroidota; class Bacteroidia; order Flavobacteriales; family Flavobacteriaceae; genus Flavobacterium. The sequence continues at coordinate 8,101 of JBIKZB010000014.1, forward strand.
TGCAGTTAAACTTATAAATAAAGTAAGTGCAGCAATAAGAAGTTTTTTGTTCATAGTTGTTTTTTCCTAGTAAGAATGCAAAAGTAACTTTTGGTTTAGCCTTACTATCCTAAATCTTTGTTAAAACTGCTAAATGATTTTGTAAATGTGTTCAATAGATCTTCCAATTACGGCATTATTTCCTTTAACTATAATTGGGCGTTCAATTAATTTTGGATTTTCAAGCATGGCTTGAATGATTTGTGAATTACTTAATTCTTTTCCTTTGTAGTTTTCAATCCAAATACTTTCTTTGGTTCTAACGAGTTCGATAGGGTGTATGTTTAGTTTTTTTATAACTTCTTCTAACTCAACTTTTGTAAAAGGTTCGACAAGATATTTTCGTATTTTAAAAGGTTGGTTTAAGTTTTCAATTTCGCATAAACCTTCTCTTGATTTTGTGCATCTGGGATTGTGGTAAATAGTTATCATAATTTTCTTTTTTACAAAGAAATAAAAAATAGTACTTTAGTGGCAAACTTAAGAACACTAAAAATTATGTATATAGAACAATTAAAAAACCGTAAATACAGTTTGGGAAGTTATATTCCAATTCCTTTGGGATTTATTTTATTGATGATTTTTAATTATATAATGTCTGATGGAGTTGATACCAATGAGGTTATCCAACAGACTATTAGTATGATGGGAGTTAATTTAACTTTTGTTGTTTTGGTTGGTCCATTAGCTTTTGGATTGTTGTTGGTTTTATTTTGGGTAAAATTTATTCAAGGTCAATCACTTCTGAGTTTAACTACATCACGAGCAAAAATAGATTGGAAGCGCGTTTTTTTCTCCTTCTGTTTGTGGGGAAGTATTACAACTTTGATGATAGTGTCACTTTATTATACTCAACCGGCTAATTTTGTTTGGAATTTTAAACCAGAAAAGTTTTTTATTTTTTTAGTATTAGCCCTATTTTTAATTCCAATGCAAACTAGTTTTGAAGAATATCTTTTTAGAGCTCACATGATGCAAGGAATTGGATTGGCAACAAACAGCAGATTAATACCTTTAATTATTACATCGGTTTTATTTGGTTTAATGCATATTGCTAATCCAGAAGTTGGTAAAATTGGTTACATTATTATGGTGTATTACATTGGGACAGGTTTTTTCCTTGGTATCATTACACTTATGGACGAAGGGTTAGAATTAGCATTAGGATTTCACGCAGCTAATAATTTAGTTGGTGCTTTGTTATTAACGGCCGATTGGACTGCTTTTCAAACCAATTCTGTTTTAAAAGATTTGTCAGAGCCTTCTGCAGGTTTTGATATTCTAACGCCTGTGTTTGTTATCTTCCCAATTTTGTTATTTGTTTTTTCTAAAGTTTATAATTGGACCAATTGGAAAGCAAAATTGACTGGTAGATTAATAGAAATTAACACCAAACCCAATGATACCTTATTATAAAAATATTCATAATCGCTTTAAGATTAATGGAATTCATTTAGACAAAGAAGCTGTTTTTCTCTTTTCTTATAGTTTAATTAAAGAAGGAGATGCATTTGAAAAGGAGTTAGGTAATTTCTTGTTAGATTGGTTTGACGACAAAGAAACCATTGAGTTAACAACTTCTGGGACTACTGGAACACCTAAAAATATTACAATAAATAAGCAATCAATGGTGCATTCTGCTATTGCAACTGCAGATTTTTTTGATTTACATCCGCAATATAAAGCATTATTGTGTCTGCCTCCGCGCTATATTGCAGGGAAGATGATGATTGTAAGAGCTATAATTATTGGATTAGAATTAGATATTTTAACACCAACTTCTCATTTAGACGATTTACAATTAGATAAGAATTATGATTTTGTAGCTTTAGTTCCTTTACAAGCTGAAAATAGCTTAGATAAGTTGCACCAATTTAAAAAGATTATAATAGGTGGTGCTAAAGTTTCTGATGAACTAGCTAATAAATTACTATTGATTCCATCTGATATTTACGAAACATATGGTATGACAGAAACAATAACCCATATTGCAGCTAAAAAAATAGGGGAGGATTATTTTAATGTCTTATCACATGTTACTGTATCAATAGACGCTAGAAATTGTTTAGTAATTGATGCGCCAAGTATTTCCGCTGAAAAAATTGTAACTAATGATATTGTTGATATTCAAAATAGTAAACAATTCAAGTGGTTAGGACGTTATGACAATGTAATTAATAGTGGAGGAATTAAATTATTTCCTGAACAAATTGAAGCTAAGTTAACTTCTAAATTAACGAATAGGTTTTTTATTTCTGGGCAACCAGATGCTGTTTTGGGAACTAAAGTTGTTTTAATTATTGAGGGTGAAGAATATAAAATTGATGCAGACTTTTTTAACTCATTATCAAAATTTGAAAAACCGAAAGAAATCTTTTTTGTTTCTCAATTTTCAGAGACAGCCACTAATAAAGTAAATCGAATACAAACATTAAAAAGTATTTGTAAGTTAAAAAAAATAAAAGAAGACTAATTGTCTTCTTTTATTTTAACAAAAAACTGATTATCATAAATTTGAAAACTTTTTTTGCTTAGTTTTTTTAATTTTATTTTTTGTTCTTCGATGGTTGGCTGTAATCTAATTTTAGCATCATCAAATCCAATATCAATTGGCATATTAAAATTATCATTAGTATTATCCCAAGAGTAATATAGATAATCGCCTTTTATTTTGTATAAGAAAACAGGAACTTGGTTGGTATACAGATATTGTTGAAATATAGGTGATAAATTTATGCCCGAAGCCTTGTTGAAATAATCAATAACGGTGTCAGAGGTAATGATTTTCTTTTTAAAAGTTTCTGAATAATTGTATAAAATTTTCCACCATTTTTCATCATCCCCAATAACGTGTCTTAGAGTGTTTAATAGTAAAGAACCTTTGTAATACATATCTCCAGAACCTTCATTGTTTACGCCATATTGACCAATGATTGGTTTGTCATTTCTAACGTTTCTTGCTTGACCGTTTACATATTTCATGGCATCATTATAGCCTTCAATGCATTCGATAAATACCGTTTCAGAATAAGTTGTAAAACCTTCGTGAATCCACATATCAGCTATATCAGTACTAGTAATGCTATTTCCAAACCATTCGTGTCCAGTTTCGTGTATGGTTATAAAATCAAAAAACATCCCAACGCCGGTGCCAGATAAGTCCATACCCATATATCCTTTTTTGTACTTATTTCCATAAGCTACAGCACTTTGATGTTCCATGCCTAAATAAGGGGTTTCAACTAATTTATAGCCATCTTCCCAAAAAGGATAGCGACCAAATTTAGATTGAAAACATTCCATCATTGGTTTTACTTCCATAAAATGTTCACGTGCTTTGGCTTCGTTTTCTCTCAAAACATAATAATCCAAATCTAAATCTGGCATTTTATCTTGAATATGAACATAATCGGCAATATTTACGGTTATCGTGTAATTATTAATAGGGTTTTTAACTTCCCAATCCCAACGAGTATAGCCATTTTTTAAATTTTGTGAACCTAAAAAGCGTCCGTTAGAAACGTTCATTAAGCCATTTGGAACAGCTACTTTTATTGAAGCGCCATTATCAGGTTCGTCAGTTTGAGAATCTTTTACTGGATACCATAAACTAGCTCCAGTTCCTTGAACCGCAACACCTATAAAATCTTTTCCATTACTATCCTTTTTGAAAACAAAACCGCCATCCCAAGGTGCATTTTTAGCAATTAATGGATTACCTGAATAATAAAATTTAAGTTTATGATTGGATTTAGAAGCTAATTTTTCAGGAAAATCGATAAAAACTGCATCATTATCGCGTTTATAATTTAATTTCTTCGTATTCCAAACAATCGAATCTACTTTCATATTCTCAAATAAATCTACTTGAATTTTTTGAGTTGGAGATACCACATCAAAAGTTATTTCATTAAATCCTTTGATGCTTTTTTGTTCCGGATTTATAGTGATGTTTAAATCATAACGCTTTACGTCATACGCTGTTCTTTCGGCTCGTAAACCTCCTTGTAAAGAATCACGACGAGTAAATTGCGCATTTATTTGTTGAATACCAAGTAAAATTAAGATAACTAAAAATCTGTTTTTCATGAGTGTTAATTTCAAAGTTTAAAGATAAGATTTGTTATTAAAAAACTTAGTTAATAATAATTTAATTTGTAAGGTTATTTTAGATGAATTACCAAGATTTCGATGTAATGACATATTATGGTTTCGTTTGTTTTTGCACTACATCTTTTTTGTGCTATTTATAAAATTGTATTAAATTTACAATCATCTTTTTTAATTTTGAAAATATATGTCATATATTGCAATAATTCAATTTTACTCATTTATTGTATAGAGCAATTAATTAATTTAAATGATTAAGACTATGTCAAGTATTCATGACAAAGAATCTAATATACATTCAATCGACTTAGTTAGTTTGGAAGATTCTTTTGATTCCATGTTAACTTATTTAAAAGACGAATGCAATATTGCATTTACTTTGTTTTCATTAGAAATAGAAAATTCACCATTCATAATTAAAAAAGGTGATTTTGAATTAAACTCGATCTCTATTAAAATTGATGAATATTCAGAAAAAGTTATACAACATAAGAAGTTTTATAATATTTTAGAAAAATTAACAAAAGAAGTTACTCTTTTAGCTATTTATCCAATAAAAACTGAGGAAAATACAGTTATTGGAACTTTATGTTTATTGCACTTTGAAAGTAAGATATTAACTAATTCTGAATTAAAATTGATCGAGTTTGCTTTAAATCAAATTCAATATTTACTTAAAGTATTTTTTAAAAATATAAAATTATCGAAAGAATTAAATAACCTGTTTAATAAGTTTGACTCATTTACTAAAAATTCTAAAGAGATCTTTTATGAACTTAATCATGCAGGAGAAGTTTTATATATTTCAGAAAGTTGGGAGTCGGGAACTGGCTATACCATTTCTGAGGTATTAGGTAAAAACACTGCTGAGCATATTCACCCAGATGATGTTCAAAAAGTTGCCTTTTTTTTAAGTAAATTAGAACTCAATCAAAAATCTGAAGAGTCAATAACTTACAGAATACAACACAAAAATGGTCATTATATATGGCATTCATCTGATGTAAAGTTAGTGGAGCGTGATGGAAAATTATTTTATATTGGAAATTGTAGAGATGTAACGGATTTTATTGAAGCTCAAGAAGAAATTTCAAATCAAAAAGAATTTTACGGAAAAATATTAGACCGACTTCCAATTGATCTAGGTGTTTGGGATGAAAATCATCGTTATATGTTTTTAAATCGAGAAGCAATAAAGAATGATGAATTACGAAATTTTATTATTGGAAAAGATGATTTTGAGTACGCAATGCATACAGGTAGAGATGATGCTTTTGCAAAAAGTCGTCGTGAAAAATTCTTAAGAGCATTAAAAACAAAAGAAATTGTTGAATGGGAAGATACAATTATTGCCCAAAATGGAGTTAAGGTTTTTTATACTAGAAAATTTGTTCCTATTTATAATGAAGAAGGAAAATTTGATTTAATGACTGGCTATGGAATTGATATAACAGAAAGTAAGAAAATTAATGAAGAAATTCTTAAGAGTCGTCAGTTAATTACAAATGTTATTCAAAATGCTGCAGTTGGAATTATTGTTCAAGGTCCAAAATCTGAATTTTTAGAATACAATAAATCGGCTTGTGAAATGTTAGGATTAACAGAAGATCAAATGTTAGGAAAATCTTCTTTTGATCCCCATTGGAAAGTTGTCCATTTAGACGGGACTGAATTTAAAGCAGAAGAACATCCTGTACCACAAGCAATACGTAAATTAATTCCTATAAATAATATTCTTATGGGAGTTCATAGACCAATTAGTAATGATTTAGTTTGGTTACTTGTAGATGCTATTCCTGTATTTGGAGATACTGGAGAATTAGTATATGTAATTTGTACTTTTAATGATATTACAGCTAGAAAAAAAGCCGAAGATGCTTTAATTGAAAGTAACGAACGTTTCAAATATGTTAGTGAAGCTACATCGGATGCTTTATGGGATTGGAATATAATTACAAACGAAATTTTTGTAGGTGAAAGTTATTCTCTTCTTTTTGGATATCAATTTAAAAACAATATAATTCCTGGAGAATTTTGCGAAAATTTGGTTCATCCAGATGATAAATTTGAATACGAGAGCTCAATTGAAAATGCTTTTGCAGATGAAAAACAAAAATGGTCATATGAATATCGTTATTTAAAAGCAGATGGTACATATGCAGTTGTTAGTGATAAGGCAATTATAAAATATGATACATTAGGAAATCCTATAAGGATGATTGGGGCAATGCAAGACATTACTCAAGAAAAATTACTTAAACATGAATTACAACAAAGTGAGGAACGTTTTAAGGGGGCTTTTAATAATTCTTCTTTTGGTTCCGCTCTAGTTAATATAAATGGTAATTGGATAGTTGTTAACAAGAGAATGACTGAAATTCTAGGATATACCAAAGAAGAATTCAAAAAACTTACATTTCAGGAGTTTACTTTTCATGAAGATCTTAAAATTGATTTAGCTTATAAAAAACAATTGGATGATGGGATAATATCGTCTTTTCAATTTGAAAAACGATTTATTCATAAAGATCAATCTTTGGTATGGGTACATTTATCTGTCTCTACTGTAAAAAATAGCCAAGGAAAAGTTCAACACTATGTTGCCCAAGTAGTTGATATTTCAGAGCGTAAAAGAATGGAAGAAGAAAATCGAATATTAATTGAAGAAAATAATCGTAACAAAGCCCAGCAACTTATTGATGCTAAAAATTGGTATCGATTATTAGCCGATAATACAATTGATTTGGTTTGTTTGCATAATTTAGATACAACTTTTAAATATATTTCCCCTTCTGTAAAAGTCTTATTGGGTTATTCACCTGAAGATTTAATTGGCAAATTTCCTCAAGATTTTATACATCCAGAAGATTTAGATAAATTTAAAAATCAAATTGGAAATATTATTCAAGAAGATAAACGTATTTCAGAACAGGTAAGATTAAAAAATAGTAATGGACAGTATTTTTGGTTTGAAACAAATGCTACGCTAGTATTTGAAAATAATCTTCCGGTTAGTTTTCAATCTAGTTCGCGTGATATTACACAGCGAAAAAATGCAGAACAAATTATTGAAAATACTTTAATTCAAGAACGTCAATTAAATGAATTGAGGACAAATT
>JBIKZB010000177.1:0-4412 GCA_044354955.1 Flavobacterium sp.
GAAGCGCATGAATTATTCAAACTTCCAGAATTTGTTAACAAAATGATGGAAAACAAATGGTTAGGAAGCAAAACAGGTCAAGGTTTCTACAAAAAAGAAGGAAAAGACATTCTAACTTTAGATTTAAACACCTTAGAATATAGAGCAAATAAAAAAGCATCATTTGCCACTTTAGAATTAACCAAAACGATTGAAAAACCAATCGATAGATTCAAAGTTTTAGTTACTGGAAAAGACAAAGCAGGAGATTTCTACAGAAAAAACTTCGCTTCTATGTTCCAATATTGTTCAAACAGAATTCCTGAAATCACAGACGCTTTCTATAAAATCGACGATGCTATGAAAGCTGGTTTCGGTTGGGAAAACGGTCCATTCGAAATTTGGGATGCCATCGGAATTGAAAAAGGAATTGAATTAATGAAAGCGGAAGGTTACCAACCAGCTTCTTGGGTAACGGATATGTTAGCTTCTGGAAATACATCTTTCTATTCGATCAAAGATGGAGCAACACACTTCTACTCTATCACCAACAAAAAAGTAGAGAAAATTCCAGGTCAAGATGCCTTCATTATCTTAAATAACATTCGCGAAAGCAAAAAAATATGGAATAACAGCGATGCAATCATTACCGATTTAGGGGATGGAATCATCAATTTAGAATTTACCTCTAAAATGAATTCTATTGGCGCTGGTGTTTTACAAGGAATCAATAAAGCTATTGATATTGCTGAAAAAGATTACAATGGTTTAGTAATTGGAAATCAAGGCGCTAATTTCTCTGTTGGAGCTAATTTAGGAATGATTTTCATGATGGCTGTGGAACAAGAATATGACGAATTAAACATGGCTATCAAGATGTTCCAAGACACGATGATGCGTTGTCGTTATTCAGCTATTCCAGTTATCGCTGCTCCTCACGGAATGACATTAGGTGGTGGTTGCGAATTAACTATGCACGCTGACAGAGCTGTTGCTGCTGCAGAAACATACATCGGATTAGTAGAATTTGGTGTTGGAGTAATTCCTGGCGGTGGTGGTTCTAAAGAAATGGCTTTAAGAGCTTCTGATTTATTCCGTAAAAACGATGTAGAATTAAACGTTTTACAAGAATATTTCTTAACTGTGGGAATGGCAAAAGTAGCTACTTCGGCTTATGAAGGATTTGATACAGGAGTTTTACAAAAAGGAAGAGATATCGTAGTTGTAAACAAAGACCGCCAAATTGCAACAGCTAAACAAGTGGCTTTACAAATGGCAGAACAAGGTTACACGCAACCTGTAAGAAGAAAAGATATCAAAGTATTAGGCAAACAGGCTTTAGGTATGTTCTTAGTAGGAACGGATCAAATGGAAGCTGGTAAATACATTTCTGAACACGATAAAAAAATTGCCAATAAATTAGCTTACGTAATGGCTGGTGGTGATTTATCAGAAGCAACTTTAGTTTCTGAACAATATTTATTGGATTTAGAAAGAGAAGCATTTTTATCATTAACTGGAGAAAGAAAATCTTTAGAAAGAATTCAGTACATGTTAACCAAAGGGAAACCGTTAAGAAATTAGTTGTAAGTATTAAGACTCAAGTATTAAGTATTAAGACAAATAGATTATGCATAATTTTGAAAAACTTAAAATATGGCAAAAAGCAATGGATATTGCTGTTGTGATTTATGAAATTTCACTCCTATTGCCAAATGATGAAAAATTCAATTTAATTCATCAAATTAAGAAATGTGCCGTTTCTATTCCTTCAAATATAGCAGAAGGTTCAGGAAGAAACCACAATAAAGAGTTTATTCAGTTTTTAGGAATTGCAAATGGTTCTACATTTGAATTAATAACTCAATTAATACTTGCGAAAAGATTAAAACTTATAAATGAAGAAATTGTACAACCAGTAATTAGTCAATTGGTAGAAGTGTCAAATATGAATTTTTCATTCCAAAAAACTTTAAAAACATTATAAAAAAGTCTTAATACTTAATACTAACATCTTAATACTAAAAAAAGTCTTAATACTTAATACTCCAATCTTAATACAAACAATATGAAAACAGCATATATAGTAAAAGCATATAGAACAGCAGTAGGAAAAGCACCAAAAGGAGTATTCCGATTCAAAAGACCTGACGAATTAGCAGCAGAAACCATCGAACACATGATGAAAGAGCTTCCTAATTTTGATAAAACTCGTATTGATGATGTTATGGTAGGAAATGCCATGCCTGAAGCAGAACAAGGTTTAAACGTTGGTAGATTAATTTCATTAATGGGATTAAAAGTAGAAGATGTACCAGGTGTTACGGTAAATAGATATTGTGCATCAGGTATTGAAACTATCGGAATGGCTACGGCTAAAATTCAATCCGGAATGGCGGATTGTATCATTGCAGGTGGTGCCGAAAGTATGAGTTATATTCCAATGGGAGGCTATAAACCAACACCAGATTACAAAGCGGCAGCTGCAGGTCACGAAGATTATTATTGGGGAATGGGATTAACTGCTGAGGCGGTTGCAAAACAATTCAACGTTTCTCGAGAAGATCAAGATGAGTTTGCATATCATTCACATATGAAGGCTTTAAAAGCACAAGCAGAAGGTAAATTTGATGCTCAAATAGTTCCTATTATAGTAGAAGAAACTTTTATCAACGAAAATGGTAAAAAAGAAACACGTTCTTATGTTGTTAACAAAGACGAAGGACCAAGAGCAGGAACTTCTGTTGCAGCATTATCAGGTTTAAGACCTGTCTTTGCAGCTGACGGAAGTGTAACAGCTGGAAACTCATCTCAAATGAGTGATGGAGCAGCATTCGTATTAGTTATGAGCGAAGAAATGGTAAAAGAATTAAATCTTGAACCTATTGCTCGATTAGTAAACTTTGCTTCGGCAGGTGTAGAACCAAGAATCATGGGAATTGGACCTGTAAAAGCAATTCCAAAAGCATTAAAACAAGCAGGTTTAAAACAATCTGATATTGATTTAATAGAGTTAAACGAAGCATTTGCATCTCAATCGTTAGCGGTTATTAGAGAATTAGGCTTAAATCCTGAAATCGTAAACGTGAACGGAGGAGCTATCGCTTTAGGTCACCCACTGGGTTGTACAGGCGCAAAACTTTCTGTTCAATTGTTTGACGAAATGCGATTAAGAAGAAGTAAATATGGAATTGTTTCCATGTGTGTGGGAACAGGACAAGGAACAGCAGGAATTTACGAATTTTTGAAATAAAAAAAGGGAACACAGATTAAAAAAATTAGAGAAATTTTTAAAATTTTATCCATTTTTTCAATCTGTGTTCCAAAAAATAATTAACCAATAATGATTAGAAATTAAGATTTTCTTTTCTCTAAAAAAATAAAAGTTATGTCAGATATCATCAGAGGAGGTCAATTCCTTGTAAAAGAAACAAAATGCGAAGACATCTTCACACCAGAAGACTTCAACGAAGAACAAGTTATGATGCGTGATTCGGTTATCGAATTCGTAGACAAAGAAATTTGGCCAAACAAAGAACGCTTCGAAAAGAAAGATTACGCTTTAACCGAAGACATTATGCGTAAAGCTGGTGAACTAGGCTATTTAAGTGTTGCTGTTCCTGCGGCTTATGGCGGAATGGAAATGGGATTCGTAAACACCGTTTTAGTTTGTGATTACATTTCAGGAGCAACGGGTTCGTTTTCAACTGCTTTTGGAGCACATACTGGAATTGGAACCATGCCAATTACCTTATATGGAACTGAAGAACAAAAACAAAAATATGTACCAAAACTAGCTTCTGGCGAATGGTTTGGTGCGTATTGTTTAACAGAACCAGGAGCAGGTTCGGATGCTAATTCAGGAAAAACAAAAGCCGTTCTTTCAGAAGATGGAACACATTATAAAATCACTGGTGGAAAAATGTGGATTTCTAATGCTGGTTTTTGTAATTTAATGATTGTTTTCGCTCGTATCGATGACGATAAAAATATTACTGGTTTCATCGTTGAAAATGATCCTTCAAACGGAATTTCAATGGGTGATGAAGAGCACAAATTAGGAATTCGCTCCTCTTCTACGCGTCAGGTTTTCTTTAATGAAACGAAAGTTCCTGTAGAAAATATGTTGGCAGGACGTGGTGAAGGTTTTAAAATTGCGATGAATGCTTTAAATGTTGGGCGTATTAAATTAGCAGCTGCTTGTTTAGAAGCACAACGTAGAACTATTACGGGAGCCGTTCATTATGCTAACGAGAGAGTTCAGTTTAAAACACCAATCTCAAGTTTTGGAGCTATCCAAGCTAAAATTGCTGAAATGGCTACCAATGCTTATGCTGGAGAAAGTGCTACGTACAGAGCTGCATCTGATATCGAAAACAGAATTAACATTAGAGTTAGTGAAGGAAATTCGCACCAAGAAGCTGAATTAAAAG
>JBIKZB010000178.1:0-4378 GCA_044354955.1 Flavobacterium sp.
TAAACTAAAAAACATGATTTTAGAAATGAAAGTCCCTTCTCCAGGGGAATCAATTAAAGAAGTAGAAATTGCTACATGGTTAGTAAAAGATGGTGATTATGTAGAAAAAGACCAAGCGATTGCTGAGGTTGATTCAGACAAAGCAACATTAGAATTACCAGCAGAAGCAAGCGGAATAATTACATTAAAAGCAGAAGAAGGTGACGCAGTAGCAGTTGGTGCTGTGGTTTGTTTAATCGATACAGGTGCAGCAAAACCAGAAGGTGGCGTAGCTACAGTAAAAGAAGAAGCAAAAGCAGTTGAAGCTACTAAAGCTGATCCCGAAACTTCGGGACCAAAAGCAGCTCCAGTAGCTGAGAAAACATACGCAACGCAAGCACCATCTCCAGCAGCAAGAAAGATATTAGACGAGAAAAACATCGAACCTTCTGCAATTGTTGGAACAGGTAAAGGTGGAAGAATCACTAAAGATGACGCTGTAAATGCAGTACCATCGATGGGAACACCAACAGGTGGAAACCGTGGTTCAGAAAGAACTAAATTATCTATGTTACGTAGAAAAGTAGCAGAACGTTTGGTTTCGGCTAAAAACGAAACAGCAATGTTAACTACTTTCAATGAAGTGGACATGACGGCTATTTACGCTTTACGTGATCAATACAAAGAAGAGTTCAAAGCGAAACATGGTTTAGGATTAGGTTTCATGTCGTTCTTTACAAAAGCGGTAACTCGTGCTTTACAATTATACCCAGATGTAAACTCTATGATTGATGGTCAAGAGAAAATTTCTTATGACTTCTGTGATATTTCGGTAGCGGTTTCAGGTCCAAAAGGATTAATGGTTCCAGTTATGAGAAATGCAGAAACATTATCGTTCAGAGGAGTTGAAGCAGAAATCAAAAGATTAGCTATCAGAGCTCGTGACGGACAAATCACTGTTGATGAAATGACAGGAGGAACATTCACAATTTCAAATGGTGGTGTTTTCGGAAGTATGTTATCAACACCAATTATTAATCCTCCACAATCTGGTATTTTAGGAATGCACAATGTGGTAGAAAGAGCTATCGTTAAAAACGGTCAAATCGTAATTGCTCCAGTTATGTACGTTGCCTTATCATACGATCACAGAATCATCGACGGACGTGAGTCAGTTGGTTTCTTAGTAGCAGTTAAAGAAGCATTAGAAAACCCAGCAGAATTATTAATGGGTGGAAATGTGAAAAAAGCATTAGAATTATAGAAATATAAATCCCAATAATAAAATCCCAAATTCCAAAAGAGTTTGGGATTTTTCTTTTCTTTGTATGTCAAAATGTAGCTATGAAAAAATCTAAGAAGCAAGCAGCCGTTGGTTTTATCTTTATTACCGTTCTATTAGATGTTATTGGTTGGGGAATTATTATTCCTGTGGTTCCAAATTTGATAAAAGAACTTATCAATGGAGATATTAGCGAAGCAGCAAAATATGGAGGTTGGCTAACTTTTGCTTATGCCATAACACAATTTATTTTTGCGCCAGTTATTGGAAATTTAAGTGATAAATATGGCAGAAGACCAGTTTTATTAATTTCATTATTCGGTTTTTCGTTAGATTTTTTATTATTGGCTTATGCACCAACCATTATTTGGTTGTTCATTGGTAGAATTTTATCTGGAATTACAGGTGCAAGTTTTACCACCGCATCTGCTTATATTGCCGATGTTAGTACAAATGAAAACCGTGCTAAAAATTTTGGTTTAATGGGCGCAGCTTTTGGATTAGGATTTATTATTGGTCCCGTTTTAGGAGGTTTATTAGGGCAATTTGGAACAAGAGTTCCTTTTATAGCCGCTGCTATTTTGTGCATGCTAAACTTTTTATACGGTTATTTTATTTTGCCAGAATCGTTAGATAAAGATAAAAGAAGACCATTTGAATTAAAAAGAGCTAACCCAGTTGGTGCTTTTTTGCATTTGAAAAAATATCCTAATTTAATTGGATTAGTATTAGCGATTTTCATTCTCTATGTAGGTTCCCATGCCGTGCAAAGCAATTGGAATTATTTTACAATGTACCAATTTAATTGGGATGAAAAAATGGTTGGCATTTCTCTTGGAATCATCGGATTGTTAGTTGGAATCGTTCAAGGAGGATTAATTCGATGGATAAATCCAAAAATTGGAAATGTAAAAAGTATTTATTTCGGATTGGCTTTATATACTATCGGAATGTTTTTGTTTGCATTTGCAACAGAAAGTTGGATGATGTTTGTATTCTTAATCCCTTATTGTTTAGGAGGAATTGCCGGTCCAGCATTACAAGCTGTGGTTTCCGAACAGGTTGACCCATCGGAACAAGGAGAAATTCAAGGAACGTTAACTAGTTTAATGAGTGCTTCTTCAATTGTAGGTCCACCTATGATGGCATCTGTTTTTTACTATTTCACCCACGATGAAGCACCTTTTTTATTTCCAGGTGCACCATTTGTATTGGGAGGATTTTTAATGTTGATTAGTACTGTCCTTGCTTTTAGAACCTTAAAGAAAAATCATAAAGGATGATTACTTCAAATACAAACAATGATTGCTATAATCAATAATTGCTTTAGTTTTTAGTAAAATATCGGCACCAATAATACCATCAACTGGTTTGGTATGATAATGACGAAGTGCATCATTCACATGACTCATGTCAAAAACAATTAGATGAAATTTTTTATTTTTCCATCTTCCCAATTGAATTTCGTTGTTTTTTGCTAATTGGGTTTCAATTCCAGTAGCACCAGCACCAGCGGCTTTGGTTTCAGAAAATTGCGCATCTAATTTGAACTGTACAATACTTTCAAATCCTACACAACTATTGCTTGCACCCGTATCTAAAATAAAGTTCCCTTTAACGCCATTTATCTTTCCTTTGATTAATAAATGTTGGGTTTTTAGCACCTTAAACTTTATCTTTTTATATTTTTTCCCTTTTAAAAAATCTTGTAAATCTTCCATAATTCAAATGTAAAAATTTTAGTTTTAATACTTAATACATCTATCTCAATACTTTTATAACTTTGCACCACAATCCAAAACTTTAAAACTCGTAACCTTGAACCCGAAACTAATTTTAACCGATACACATACCCATTTATATTCAGAAGAATTTGATCAAGACAGAAATGAAATGATGCAAAGAGCTATCAATGTTGGAGTTTCAAGAATGTTTGTACCTTCAATCGATTCTAATTATACATCTAAAATGTACGAATTAGAAAAGCAATATCCCGAAAATGTATTTCTAATGATGGGATTACACCCAACGTATGTAAAGGAAAATTATTTGGAAGAATTGGCACACGTTGAAAAAGAATTGGCTTCAAGAAAATTTTATGCTGTGGGTGAAATAGGAATCGACTTATTTTGGGACAAAACTTTCTTACAACAACAACAACATGCTTTTCAATATCAAATTCAATTAGCAAAAAAGTACAAATTAGGAATCAACATTCATTGCCGCGATGCTTTTGACGAAGTTTTTGAAGTATTGGAAAGTGAAAAATCAGATGATTTATTCGGAATTTTTCATTGTTTTACGGGTGATTTGGGTCAAGCCCAAAGAGCGATTTCGTTAGGAATGAAATTAGGAATTGGAGGAGTAGCCACGTTCAAAAACGGAAAAATAGACCAATTTTTAAATGAAATTGAGTTAAAACACATTGTTTTAGAAACAGATTCGCCTTATTTGGCTCCCGTTCCATATAGAGGAAAACGAAATGAAAGTAGTTATACCGTTTTAGTGGCGCAAAAGTTGTCAGAAATTTATCAATTACCAATAGAAGAAATAGGAGAAATCACTACGCAAAATTCAAAACAAATTTTTGGAATTTAATCTAAAATAAAGCTTCAATTCATAAAATTTTTGTTCTTTTGTGAATTGTTTTAAATTAACTATGACAAAGTTCGATGCTATTCGCCCTTTTTATGATTCTGAAGTAAACAAAGCTATAAAGTCTTTGTTGCATCATCCTATGATGAAGGCTATGATGGATTTTACTTTTCCTGAAATGGAAGATGAAGTTTGGAAAGAGCAATTGAGTAGAACCCATTCTATTAGGGATTTTCAAGTTAATTTTGTTTATCAATCCATTCAAAGAGTTTTAGAAAGAAGTTCGGAAGGTTTAACCACTTCTGGTTTTGAAAAATTAGAACCTAATACTTCCTATTTATTTATTTCTAACCATCGTGATATCATTTTAGATACGTCGTTATTAAATGTTTCATTAATAGATCATGGATTGGTAATGACCGCTTCAGCTATTGGAGATAATTTGGTTCAAAAAGACTTTCTATTAAAATTATCGAAATTAAACCGAAACTTTTTAGTTCAAAGAGGATTATCGCCAAGAGA
>JBIKZB010000179.1:0-4363 GCA_044354955.1 Flavobacterium sp.
GACAGAAATTATATAAATGTCAATGCACATGAGTTAGCGCATCAATGGTTTGGCGATTTGATTACGGCGCAATCAGGAAAACACCATTGGTTGCAAGAAGGTTTTGCTACGTATTATGCTTTATTGACGGAGCGTCATTTATTTGGGGATGATTATTTCTACGAAGAATTAAACGATTATGCAGAACAATTAAAACGTGCAACCAAAACAGATACGGTTCCCGTGATGAATGAAAAGGCGAGTTCGTTATCGTTTTATAAAAAAGGCGCTTGGGCATTGCATGTCATGCGTGAAGACATTGGTGCCAAGAATTTTCAGAAAGCAGTTAAAGAATACTTAAAGAAACACCAATACAAGAATGTTAATACGGATGATTTTTTGAAAATTGTGAAAGATATTTCAGGTTATGATGTGGAGAATTTCAAAAAGGTTTGGTTGGAAACAGGGGGATTTGAAATGGAAATCGCACAAAAATATCTTTCTAAAAATAAATTCATTCAAGATTATTTTGCCTTAAAGAAAAGTAAAAAGTCGTTATCAGAACTAACAGAAATTCTAAAATCAGATGCTTATTATCCGATTAAACAATACATCGTATATCAAACACGAAATATTCCTTTTGAAGAGCGCAAAGTCATTTTAGAAACCGCTTTAGCCACTAACAATATTTTAGTTAGAAGAGCGGTTGCCGAATCCACACCAATAATTCCAGAAGTTTTTAAAACGCAATATGAAACGTTACTAAATGACAATTCGTATCAAACGAAAGAAATTGCATTGATTAATTTATGTGAAAGTTTTCCAGAAGAGGTTGAAAAATATTTGAAACAAACAAAAGGCATTGAAGGTAATAACGATAAAAGTTTAAAATTAACTTGGTTGAAATTAAAAATACTAAAAGGTCAAAATTCAAGATTTGATCAAGAAGTTAGTATTGATGAATTACTAAAATATGCCTCAGTAGATTTTGAAAGTTCAATTCGTCAAAATGCTTTAGAAACTTTGTTAGAAGTTAATTATGAAAATCCTAAAGTTATTGAAGCTTTATTTTTAGCTACGAACCATCACAAATGGCAGTTTACCAAGTTTGCTAGAGATAATGTTCGTTTACTACTTAAAAAACCTGAATGCCGAAGCATTGTTGAAAAATTAGTAGCAACTTCAGATGAAAAAATGAAAGAATTGTATTTGAAGTTTTTAAACGAAAAATAAAAAAATCCCGAGCTAAAACTCGGGATTTGTATTTAAAAAACTCTTTTCAATTCTTCTTTTAAATAGCTAATCGCAATATTACTTGGCGCTTCGGTTTCAGTTAGCTCAATCATAATGGCTTCTCTTAATTTGTCTGCATCGGCAACATCTTCGCGTAGTGCATTTTTTCGAATCATTTGCACCGTACTATTTTTTGCTTTCAATACAATATCCCATGTAGCAGCCGTTAAGTAAATTTGCTGTGTTAAATTATGCTCGAATTCGGTTTGAATATGGTGCGATAACAACGTTGCATAATCATCTTTACTTTTTCCTGATGGAGCCACTCGTAGTAGTAATTGTGTTGGATTAATGCGTTCTAACAACAAAACCATTCGCTCATAAGCCTGCAAACGAATTGGTAACGCCTGTTTTTGGTTTTCACGCAATAATTCATACTTGCGTTTGCTTTCTTCACTGTTATAAAATTTTTGCATCATTACAAAAGCAACACCTCCTGTAATTAAAGCAGGTAAGGTATAAGTAGCAATTTCTAATAATTTATCCTCGATAGTCATTTTTAGTTGGTTTAATTATATCGCAAATTAAGATTAAAAAATTTAATTTTCAAATTAGAATTTCAGTTGTTTGTATTAATCTTAACCCGTTGGTTATAATTATTTTAAGAAAAAATATTGATTATATATTGCTCAAGTTACTGAAATTTAGAATCTTGAAGCTACCAAAAAAATATCTTAGTAAGTTCAATAAAAGAAGAAAATTGTTTTTATTTAAAGAATAATTAAGAACAAAATTAGCATCTCATTTTTTAGAATTTGAAGAATATTTTAAAGTCGATGTTATACTAATAGAAATTTGTAAATTCTCAAGGTGTAACAGAATTAAAATGTGCAAAAACGAATTTAAGACTACTCTAACTAAAAGATTTTGTGCTTCACAAAACAGTTTATTTTATGGTTATAAACCTCACGGAGTTTATTCCTTCAATGGTTTTTTTTATTCTATAGGTATTACTAAGCATCTATGCAAAAGCATAACTTTAAGTTTCCTAAAAACGAAGTTTATGCAATTACACGATGCATTAACTATTCCAAAGACATTCATTAGATTAGACATTTACAAAAAAGTTGGACCGTTTCTATTCAAACGGATTTATTTTTCCATAAAACGTATTCTCTTCCATCCGTTTCAAAGGATTTGTATCAATATGTTGAACGAACCTTTCCGAATCATGAAGTATATTTGGTTTATGAAGCTGGATGTTGTGGTTTTTCAGTCGCTCGCTATTTTTTAAATTTGGGTTGGCATGTTCTGGTTGTTAATCCAGCTGATGTGAAGACCGGCGATAAGGAACGCTATCAAAAAACGGATGCATTAGATTTGAAGAATTTGTCTAACCAGTTAAAAGCTGGAGTTTTGAAAGGAATTTACATTCCCACAGAAGAATATGAACAGTTTTCAACTTTGGCACGACATCGGAACAAGTAACCAAGAAATTACGTCAAACCAAATCGCATATTAAAAATATGTTGCTTTTTCATGGCATCAAAGTTCCAGATCAATTTGATAATTCGAATTGGAGTAACGATTTTGTTGCATGTTTAGAAAAGTTAAAGTTTAGTACGAGTTGTGTTGATTTAGCTTTGCAAGGTAAAATAAGGCTTTATAAATTCTTCAAATTAGAATATTTAGAAATTGCGAATCCAATGCGGTCTTATTTTAGAAAAAATAACAAAAACGACTATTATCTTTTAAAATCCATACCAGGATTGGCGCTTATTTAGCTAGTGTCATTATAGCCCAATGTTTTGATTTACGTCGATTTAATACCAAAGCCCAATTTAGTTCTTATATTGGATTAGTTCCTGGGATTTATAATAGTTGCGATAGTGAAAAATGTTTAGGAATCACACCACGAAGTCGCTCACAACTTAGAAGTTATTTGATAGAAGCGACTTGGGTTGCAATTAGAAAAGATATCAAGTTGCAACAATATTATAAAAAGCATCAAGGAAAAAACGTGAAGAGTATCATTGTTAAGGTAGCTCACAAAATGGCAAGCAGAATATTATTGGTCATCAAAACAGAAACACCTTACCAAATAAATCGTAATTTAGAAGTATAACAATAAAAACAAAGGATAAACTTTCTTAACAAGCTCAACCATACAAGAGAAATAGACTACAAAACAGCGGTGGTGACTCGCCAAGGCGAGGCCACATTAACAAGCAGGTAGCTATTTTATTTATTCTTACAATCACACCGATGCTGGTGGTCCGCTGTGGCGGAACCTCATATAGGAGCCGGACCTTTAAGAATTTAAAAAGATAAAATATGAAGTAAAAGAGCAACATCTTTCTTGGCATCATTGATAAAATTAGCCTAACTTTTTATCTCCTTGCCTTTGGCGGACAAAAGTTAGTTGCCAACTTTACCAACAAGCCGTGTTGCGAATTATTAACTCGAAAAAAAACGAAATATAAGCCTTACTCAAAGTTGTTAATAACTTTATGGTGCTTTACATAGGAGCGGGTGTTCATGGTATCAATTTTTTAAAGAATATAAAAAAAATGTCTGATTGTGTGTTCCTTGGAGATAGTGGATATTTGTCTGAAAGTATACAATTTGATTTATTTGAAAAAGTAAAAGTCAAATTAGAAACACCAAAAACGATGAATCAAAAAGACTACAAACAAAAGCCTTTTATCTTTAGAAAATCCAGAAAAAGAATAGAAACATTATTCTCTCAATTATGCTAAATCTTTTCAAGGTTTTTAAAACTAGAATATTAGCAAAAATAACAGTATTAATTTTTGTATAATTCATAAATAAATTTATTTTTGACAGATTAATTGATTAATATCAAAATCAAATATTTAATTACACCCAGCGAGTTTTACATAGTCTATTTGTACCCAAATTTTGGGCTATCCAATTCTTTTTTCCTATGTTTCTATGTGGTTCAAAACGCTTTAAATTTGTTTTATTTAATTGTATTGAACGGGTTAATTTAAAATTCGATTGGCATCATCAACAATCATCACTATCTTTGCCGCATGAGTCAAAATCCATATTCCAACAATGTACTATTGAATCTTGGTATTCAAAGTTTAAACAAAATGCAAGAAGCAGCACAGCGTGCTATTTTGAA
>JBIKZB010000180.1:0-4356 GCA_044354955.1 Flavobacterium sp.
AATTACCGCCGTGTAAAGTGGAAGTACTAGCTATTATGATGTTTTTCATAAATTATTTTTTTGCAAATTTATCAAATTGTATTAACATAAGTTTATCATCTTGTTAGGATTTCATTTTATAAGATTACATTTAAATTTACAAAGTATAAAAATGTAATTTATGACAAAACGATTACTTCTATTTGTTATTTTTTTTCCTTTAGTCGTTTTGTCACAGCACGATTCTATTGTTAAAGGTAAAATTGTTTCCGAATCTTCTTTTTTGGAAGGAATTCATGTTTTAAATTTGTCTAAAAAAAATGGAGCCGTTACTGATTCTAGAGGTTATTTTGAAATAAAAGCGAATACTTCGGATACTTTGCAATTTAGTGCTGTGAATTTAAAAGCAATACGTTACTGCATTAAAAAGAGTGATTTTTCTAACGATTTATTATTGATTAAAATGGAATCACTTATAACCGAGTTAGTGGAAGTAGCAATTATTAATTATAAAAATATCAATGCTGTTGCACTTGGCATTGTGCCTGCTAATCAAAGAACATATACGCCAGCAGAACGAAAACTTTTAGCGGCTGGCGATTTTAAATGGTATAGCCCTTTGTTAATTCCGTTAGGTGGAATGAGTGTTGATGGATTAATTAACTCAATAAGTGGCAGAACTAGCATGTTGAAAAAAGAAGTACTTGTAGAGAAAAAAGAAATGCTCCAATTAAAAACAACCGATTATTTTGAAAGAGATTATTTTACTAAAACGTTAAAAATTCCTGAGATTTATGTAGATGGTTTTTTATTTTACATTGTAGAAAATGAACGATATGCAAAAGCTATGAAAGAAAAAAATAAGGATATGGCAACTTTCCTTTTGTCTGGTTTAGCGGTAGAATATTTAAAACTAAAGGAAGTTGAAATTTCAAATACTAAATTAAATGAAAAATAATTATATTGTTTGTATGCTCTTTTTGTTTGTTCAAATTAGTTTTGGTCAACATATTGAAAGAAAAGTTCTGAAAGGCAGAATTGTTGCCGATTCAATTGAGGTTGAAAATCTTACGGTTTTTAACATTACATCTAATATTGGTGCGGTTACCAATTCTGACGGTAAGTTTTCAATTAAAGCAAGAGCAACAGATACACTTTATATTCAAGGTATTTCTTACGACTCTAAGAAATATATATTAACTGATAAAGATTTTTGGTTAGAAGAATTAGAAATAAGGTTGCAAGTGCGAGTTACAGAATTAAATGAAGTAGAAATTACACCTTACACACTTACCGGAATTGTAGAAGTTGATATTAAGCGAATTCAAGTATATGGTGAAGGTTTTACTAAAATTGATGCAAAAAAAATCATGCATTATGAAGATGATGTACGATTGGGAACTCCAACAAATACGGCAATGCCAAGTCAGTTTGCGCCAAATGGTTCGAATTTTAATTTTATTGCCATAGGTGCTGGAATAGTTAGCTTACTTGTAAAAGATAGAAACACTAAAGAATATGCGGAACAAGTTTTTGAAGAGCGAAGACAAAAAGATATCCAATCCAAATCGTTTTCTGATCATATATTTGAGCGCTTGCCGCATCATTTTTTTGTTGAAACCTTGAAAATTAAGCACGAAGATATTCCATTGTTTTTGCAATATGCCGAAATGCCTATAAATGATTTGTCTTTGTTTTTGAAACCTGAAAATGAATTTCAATTAATAGAATATTTAACTTCTAAGGCAAAAATGTTTAAATCTGAAATTCCAAAAGAATAATTACTATTTTTACCAAATGAAGAAGAATTTATTGCGATTTTTTCTACCAATTTTATCAATAATTTTATTGAGTTCTTTTGCATGGCATAAGTTTTATGTTTCTGTAACTCAAATAGACTACGTGCCTAATAAAAAACGAATAGAAATTACCCACAGAATTTTTATCGATGATTTGGAAAAAGCATTGGAAAAAAAGTACAAGAAAAAAGTATATTTAACTTCAACAAAAGAACTTCCAGAGGCCGAAACATTAATTAAAAATTATTTAAAGGAGAATATTAAAATTTCTATAAATAAAAAGCCACAGGAGATTGTTTATCTAGCGCGAGAAGTTGAAGGTGATGTGTTAATTTTTTACACTAAAATTGCTATTTCAAAAAAAATAAATACCTTCGATATCTTTAATTCATTGTTAACTGATATTTACAAGGAACAACAAAATATTGTTCATGTTCATATCAATAGTAACAAAAACAGCTTTTTGTTTACTAATACTGATACGGAACAAAAAATAGACTATTAAAGAATCCTATATACTATGAAAAAGTCAATTGTACTTAGTGCGTTTTTAACTTTATCACTTGCATTCGGAGCGTTTGCTCAAGAAGTTAAGTCAGAAGATAAAAAGCGTGAACCTGGACATTATAATGAGAATAAATTTCGTCAAATGTATGATGAAATGGCTACTCCAAATATGTTTAGAACAGCTTCTGGAGCTCCTGGTCCTGCTTATTATCAGCAAAAAGCAGATTATAAAATGAATCTGGAATTAGATGATAAGAATAAAAAATTATATGGTTCAGAAACAATTACCTATTACAATAACGCAAAAGAATCGTTAGAATATTTATGGGTACAATTAGACCAAAATATTGAAAGACCAGATTCTAAAACACCGTTAGTGGAAAGCCAAAACATGGATAAAGCCATTTCAACGAGTGGTTTTGCAAAAAAATACATGGGAAGTCCTTTTCAAGGAGGTTTTAACATCGAATATGTTAAAGATGCTAAAGGAAATCCAATGAAATACACCATTAATCAAACGATGATGAGAATCGATTTGCCTAAGCCTTTAAAAAATGGTGAAAAAGTTTCTTTCTCAATCAAGTGGTGGTATAACATTGTAAATTACATGGAAGGCGCTAACAATGGTCGTTCTGGTTATGAACAATTTCCTGATGGAAACCGTTTGTATGTTATGGCTCAATTTTTCCCAAGAATGGCAGTGTATAATGATGTAGAAGGATGGCAAAATATGCAATTCTGGGGTAGAGGTGAGTTTGCTTTGGTTTTTGGAGATTACGATGTAAATATTACAGTTCCAGCAGACCACGTTATGGAAGGAACTGGAGTATTACAAAACAGAAGCGAAGTTTTTACGGCAGAACAAGTAAAAAGATGGGAATTAGCAGAAAAAGCATTTGACAAACCTGTTGTAATTGTAACTCAAGAAGAAGCGGTTGCGGCAGAAAAAAGTTTCTCTGACAAAAAGAAAACATGGAAATTTAAAGCTCAAAATGTGCGTGACTTTGGTTTTTCAACGTCAAGAAAATTCATTATCGATGCCATGGCAGTTGATTTACCAACAAACAAACCATTAGCCATTTCAATTTATCCAAAAGAAGCAAATCCACTTTGGGGAGATTTATCTACAAAAGCGGTGGCGCATACTTTAAAAACGTATTCTCATTTTACATTTGATTATCCTTACCCAAAGGCAGTATCTGTTTCTGCAGAAGATCAAGGAATGGAGTATCCAATGATTTGTTGGAACTACGGACGTCCAGATGAAAAAGGATTCGTAAGCGATAGAATCAAATACGGAATGTTAGGCGTAATTATTCATGAAGTAGGACACAATTTCTTTCCAATGATTGTCAATTCAGATGAAAGACAATGGTCATGGATGGATGAAGGTTTAAATACTTTTTTAGAGTTTCTTGCTGAATCTACTTTTGATCCAAATTTCCCTTCAACACGTGGGCCAGCTAAAAACATTGTGCCTTACATGAAAGGAAATCAAAAATATTTAGAACCAATTATGTCAAACTCTGAGAATATCTATAATTTCGGAGCTAATGCATATGGTAAACCAGCTACCGGTTTAAATATTTTAAGAGAAACAATTATGGGTAGAGAATTGTTTGATCATGCTTTTAAAACGTATGCAAATCGTTGGAAATTTAAACACCCAACTCCAGAAGATTTCTTTAGAACTATGGAAGATGCTTCGGCAGTTGATTTGGATTGGTTTTGGAGAGGTTGGTTTTACTCAACAGATTATACTGATATAGGAGTAAAATCGGTGAAACAGTTTTATGTGTCTACAGAAGCTTCAAGAGAAGCACAAGCTATGTTTAATAGAAGAGGTAGAAAAATAAGCGATGGCGAACCAATGTTATATTTAGTAACAGAAGATACTCCTGATTTTAAACAAGAATTAAAAAAAGGATTGGATGCTAAAAATATTCAAGCACTTTCAGAATATCTAGATAAAAATTATACTGCTGAAGAAAAAAATGCTTTAAAGTCGCCTAAATTTTTCTATGAAGTAGAGTTTGAAAAACCAGGAGGATTAATCATGCCAATCATCGTA
>JBIKZB010000181.1:0-4318 GCA_044354955.1 Flavobacterium sp.
CGTAGATTTCAATAACTCTTCCTCTTGGGTAACCATTTACACCTAAGGCTAAGTCAATCCCTAATGAACCTGACGGAATAGCTTCTATTTCTTCAACAGCGCTATCGCCTAGTTTCATTACGGTTCCTTTTCCGTACGTTTTGTCAAGTTTGTCTAATGTTAGTTGTAAGGCTTTTAATTTGGCTTCTTTGTCTGAACTCATAATATTTGGCTTTAAATTGATTACAATTCTTTTTTTTGTAAAAATACAGTTTTTTTCAATTGCTCCAAAAATTGTTGATATGTTTTCCAATTCATTTTAAGATTTGATTTTTAACCAATTTTATTACCTTTGCAACCGAATTCTTCCATTTAGAATTCCATTTTGTATAGATGCGATTTATCGCGTCTCATATTTTCTAATCTTAAAACGTTTATAGCATGCAACTGTATAACACCTTAAGCGCAGAAGAAAGAGCTCAACTAATTGATGAAGCCGGACAACAACGTCTTACATTATCTTTCTATGCGTATGCCAAAATTGAAGATCCCAAAAAATTTCGCGACGATTTATTTATCGAATGGAACAAACTCGATGCTCTTGGTCGCACCTATGTAGCCAAAGAAGGTATCAATGCTCAAATGAGTGTTCCTGCCGAAAACTTCGAAGCTTTCAGAGAAACTTTAGAAGCTTATGATTTTATGCATGGCATTCGTTTGAATGTAGCCGTAGAACACGATGACCATTCGTTTTTAAAACTAACTGTAAAAGTTCGTGATAAAATTGTAGCTGATGGTTTGAACGATGAAACGTTTGATGTTACGAATATTGGTGTGCATTTAAAAGCCAAAGAATTCAACCAAATATTAGAAGATCCAAATACGATTGTAGTTGATTTTAGAAATCATTACGAAAGTGAAATTGGTCATTTTAAAGGCGCGATTACGCCGGATGTGGAAACATTTAGAGAAAGTTTACCAATCATCAACGAACAATTAAAAGACTTTAAAGAAGATAAAAACCTAGTGATGTATTGCACCGGAGGAATTCGTTGTGAAAAAGCATCTGCGTATTTCAAACACCAAGGTTTTAAAAACGTATTCCAATTAGAAGGCGGAATCATCAATTATGCCAAGCAACTTAAAGAGGAAGGTTTAGAAAGTAAATTCATCGGAAAGAATTTTGTTTTCGACCACCGATTAGGTGAAAGAATTACTGACGATATTGTTTCTCAATGCCATCAATGTGGAAAACCTTGCGACAATCATACCAATTGTTTAAATGATGGTTGCCACTTATTGTTCATTCAATGTGACGAATGTAAAGCAGCAATGGAAAATTGTTGTTCCACAGAATGTTTAGAAATCACGCATTTGCCATTAGCCGAACAAGTTAAACTTCGTAGAGGAATTCAAGTGGGTAATAAAGTATTCCGAAAAGGAAAATCGGAGAATTTGAAATTCAAACATTCAGGAGAATTGTCCGATAAACCTTTGGCTGTAGCCGAAAAAACAAAAGACATTCGTCAGAAAATAAAAGTAAAAAAAGTATTGCTTGGTAAAGCCGAACATTATTATGTGAAAGCACAAGTAGGACTTTTCGTTATAGATAACCAAGAATTAAATGTTGGTGATAGAATTCTAATTTCTGGTCCAACAACGGGAAATCAAGAATTGGTTTTAGAAAAAATGTTGGTAAACGGAACTGAAAATCCAGTAGCTAAAATTGGCGATAAAGTAACTTTCGAAGTGCCTTTTAGAGTACGTTTGTCTGACAGACTTTATAAATTAAGCACAAAAAATTAGTTCTTACAACTATTTTAAATACTATAAAAAGACCTATTTCGTTTTACTATGAGATAGGTTTTTTGTTTTTGTAAAACTTCAAAAGATTGAATTTGAAAGTTTCCATAAAAAATCAATATCTTTACGCTCAAAAACGTTTTGAAACGTAGTCCGTTTATGGACAATCACTATATATTTAAATTATGGCATGTACAAGTTGTTCAACCGCTGATGGCGGTGCACCAAAAGGGTGTAATAATAATGGGTCTTGCGGCACCGATAGCTGCAACAAACTTTCGGTTTTCGATTGGTTATCAAACATGACACTTCCGGGTGGTCAAGCGCCTTTTGACGCAGTTGAAATCCGATTTAAAAACGGTAGAAAAGAGTTTTTTAGAAATACTGAAAAATTAACATTGTCAATTGGTGATATTGTAGCTACAGAAGCTTCTCCAGGTCACGATATCGGAATTATTACTTTGACAGGCGAATTGGTTAAAATTCAAATGAAAAAGAAAAATGAAAATCCCGATAAAGATTTAGCCAAAATATACCGAAAAGCGTCTCAAAGAGATATTGATATTTGGACAGAAGCGCGAAATAAAGAAGAAGCGGTGCGTATGCGAGCTCGTGAAATTGCAATCAATTTGAAGTTGGAAATGAAAATTTCTGATGTTGAATTTCAAGGAGATGGTTCTAAATCGACCTTTTATTATACAGCAAATGACAGAGTCGATTTTCGTCAATTAATTAAAGAATTCGCACAAGAATTTAAAGTTAGAATCGAAATGAAACAAGTAGGTTTCCGTCAAGAAGCTGCTCGTTTAGGTGGTATCGGATCTTGCGGAAGAGAATTGTGTTGCTCTACTTGGTTAACTGATTTTAGAAGTGTGAATACTTCAGCAGCACGTTACCAACAATTGTCGTTGAACCCTCAAAAATTAGCAGGTCAATGTGGAAAATTAAAGTGTTGTTTGAATTACGAATTAGACACTTATCTTGATGCATTAAAAGATATGCCCGACATGGATACTAAATTGTATACCGAAAAAGGCGACGCTTATTGTCAGAAAATCGATATTTTCAAAGAAATCATGTGGTTTTCTTATGCAAATGCTCCAGCACAATGGATGGTTTTACCCGTTGAAAAAGTGAAAGAAATATTAGCCATCAACAAGAAAAAAGAACGTGTGGCGGCTTTGGAAGATTATGTAGTTGAAACAGTTCAAGAAGTAGAGAAAAAATTCGAAAATGTAGTAGGTCAAGACAGTTTAACTCGTTTTGATCAACCAAAGAGAAAGAACAATAATAAAAACAAAAAACGTAAACCATCAAATTTTAAAAATGCCCCTAAAAAAGATTAAATTTATTGGATTAATGCTGTTAATGGTTCTTTTTTTCGCATGCGATGAAAAGCAATTTTTTAGTGAATATAAAAAGTTAGACGGCACTTGGAAAAAATCAGACACGTTACGTTTTACATTTGAACAAAAAGATACAGTAAATCCTTATCATTTGTTTTTGAATGTTAGAAATAACAATAATTATCCTTTCAATAATATGTACTTAATTGTAACTATGAAAGAGCCAGGGATAAAGCCTACTATCACTGTCGATACATTGGAATACCTAATGGCGAACCCCGATGGTACTCTTTTAGGAGATGGGTTTTCGGATGTGAAAGAAAGTAAATTGTGGTATTTAGAAAATTTCCGTTTTAAAAGAGTTGGAAAATACAATGTTGAGGTAGTGCAGGCAGTCAGAGAAACAGGAAAAGTAGCAGGCGTATCTGAACTAAAAGGGATTACAGAACTAGGATTAAGAATTGAAAATAGTAAATAGTATGGCTAACAGAAAAGCAAATACAACCGATTTTTCAGAGTATAAAAGAAAATTTTGGCAATTATTTGCCTACGGATTTTTAGGGATAATACTATTATTCCTTTTCGCTTCATGGGGATTTTTTGGAAAAATGCCTTCGTTTGACGACTTAGAAAATCCAGATTCTAATGTAGCAACTGAAATTATTTCATCTGATGGTGTTGTTATTGGGAAATTTTTTAAAGAAAACAGAACACCCGTAAAATACCACGAACTTCCACAGCATTTAGTAAAAGCGTTAGTAGCTACAGAAGATGAACGTTTTTATGAACATTCAGGTATCGATGCGAAAGGAACTTTAAGAGCAGTCGTAAATTTAGGTAGAGATGGTGGAGCCAGTACCCTTACTCAGCAATTAGCTAAAAACCTATTCCATGGGGAAGGATCAAAATTTATTTTGTTCAGGGTAATTCAAAAAGTAAAAGAATGGATTATTGCAATTCGTTTAGAGCGTCAATATACCAAACAAGAAATCATTGCATTGTACTTAAATCAAGTTGATTTTGTTAATGGTGCCGTTGGAATTCGATCGGCTGCCAAAATATACATGAATAAAGAGCCTAAAAACCTAACCATTGAAGAAGGTGCTTTATTTGTGGGGATGTTAAAAAATCCATCCTTATACAATCCAAATCGTAAAAAAAGAGCAAAATTAGTTTTAGATCGAAGAAAT
>JBIKZB010000182.1:0-4311 GCA_044354955.1 Flavobacterium sp.
TTTCTCGATAATATCTTGTTCTCCAGCACCAGAAGCAACCGTTTTTTCAAAAGGATACAAATCCACAATTACTAAATCAATTTGCGGAATATTGAATTCTTTCATTTGCTCCACATCACCTGCATGGTCTTGACGGTTTAAAATACCACCGAAGATTTTTGGATGCAACGTTTTTACTCTTCCTCCTAAAATTTCTGGAAAAGCCGTAATATCTTCTACAGCAACTACTGGAATGCCTAAATCTTTAATAAAAGTTTCAGTTCCGCCCGTAGAATAAATGGTTACATTGTTTTGGTGAAGCGCTTTAACAATAGGTTCTAAACCGTTTTTGTCAAATACAGAAATCAATGCCGAAGCAATTTTTTTTGTTGTGTTCATGGTGTTGTGTTGTTGTATCTGAATAGGTCTCAGATATATGTTGTTGTTTTCGTGGTGCAAAAGTAGTTATACTTCTTAAAATAGTCAAACTTTATTGGAGGGGATTTTTATTAAAATTATTGTAACATTTTCATAGATAACTCTACTTATAGTAATAGCTCAGTATTATGCTTTTATATTTACGATTACTTTCAGAGAGTTTCAGTTTTGCCATTAACGCGTTGCGCAACAATAAATTGCGTACACTTTTGTCGTTGTTAGGCGTTACCATTGGTATTTTTTCCATTATTGCGGTGTTGGCTGCGGTAGATTCTATGGATAAAAAAATTAAGGAAGATTTGAGTGATATGGACATGAATACAGTGTATTTAATGCGTTTTTCATTCGGTCCTTCTGAAATTCCTAAATGGAAACGAGAGCAATTTCCGGATGTTACTTATGATGAATTTGAACACATCAAACGTAATGTTAATGGAATCGATAAAATCTCTTTCAATTTATTTACCCGAAACGAAAACATTAAATACGAGTCTAAAACAGTAAACTCTATTCGTGTTAAACCGTCAACCGAAGATTTTTTTGATATAGAACCTATTAAAATCGACAAAGGTCGTTTGTTTAACGAATCGGAATCCAATTCTGGAAGTCCAGTAATTGTTATTGGAAGTGAAGTAGCCACAGGTTTGTTCGAAAATAGCGACCCTATTGGTAAAAAAGTGCGTTTGTATGGTCAGAAATTTACGGTTATTGGTGTACTAAAAAAACAAGGACAAAGTACTTTTGGCGATAGTAATGATGTTGCGGTATTTTTTCCAGTTAATTTTTTAAGAAGACTCTATGGTGATAATAATAAAACGTTAACGCCTGCTATTTTAATAAAACCTGTAAAGGGTATTGATGTGGAAGAATTTAAAGCCGAATTAGCTCAAAAACTTCGTATACATAGAGGCGTGAAAACAGGTGAAATTGATAACTTTTTCATGAATGTATTATCAGGTTTTACAGATTTTATTGATAATATCATTGGACAAATGAACATGATAGGATGGATTATCAGTGCCTTTTCCTTACTAGTAGGTGGATTTGGTATTGCAAACATCATGTTTGTATCAGTAAAAGAACGTACTAACTTAATCGGAATACAAAAAGCGCTTGGTGCTAAAAATAAATTCATCTTGTTTCAATTCTTGTTTGAAGCCATTATTTTATCTTTAATAGGTGGAATGGTAGGTATGTTTTTAGTTTGGATTATTGCTTTAATTCTTTCTTCGGCATTGGATTTTGAATTTGTATTGAGTGCAGCAAACATGTTGTTAGGTTCAGGATTAGCAGCTTTTATTGGGTTAATTTCTGGAATTATTCCTGCTATTTCTGCTTCTAAATTAGATCCAGTAGAGGCTATTAGAAGTGGCATGTAATTTGTGGCAATAAGTGACAATCATTTTGTAAATTTGTTCACACTAATTATTTAAACAATTCGAAATAATGCTAAAGCAATTATTAGGAATCTTATTTTTTGGTTTTACCGCTATATCGTTTTCTCAAAATATTACCATAAAAGACAAAGAATCGGGTGAGCCATTAGAATCGGTTACGCTTGCTTCCGAAGACAGAAAGGTCTACGTCGTTACCAATAATAAAGGACAAGCTGATGTTTCTGATTTTGTTGGGTTTACTAAAATTGTTATCCAATCTTTAGGATATGAAACTCAAATTGTGAGTTTTAATCAATTGGAATTGGCTTCTTTTCAATTGAGTTTAGAATCGTCATTATTGGCAATGGATGAAATAATAGTGGCGGCAAATCGTTGGAAACAACACAGCCGAGACATTCCGGTAAAAATTACTTCAATTTCTAAAAAAGATATTCAATTACAAAATCCACAAACGGCTGCTGATTTGTTAACCGTTTCTGGAAAAGTGTTTATGCAAAAAAGTCAGCAAGGTGGTGGAAGTCCAATGATTCGTGGTTTTGCAACCAATAGATTATTGTATGCTGTTGACGGAATAAGAATGAATACAGCCATTTTTAGAGGTGGAAATATTCAAAATGTAATATCATTAGATCCTTTTGCAACGGAAAGTGCCGAAGTATTATTTGGACCTGGTTCTGTAATGTATGGAAGTGATGCTATTGGAGGCGTTATGAGTTTTCAAACCTTGACACCACAGTTTTCTATTGAAGACAAAACACTTATTTCTGGTAGCGCTACCACTCGATATTCTTCTGCTAATAATGAAAAAACAGGACATTTTGATGTGAATATAGGTTGGAAAAAATGGGCTTCGGTTACCAGTATCAGTTCTAATGATTTTGGTGATTTACGAATGGGTTCGCACGGACCTGACGAATATTTACGACCGTTTTACGTCCAACGACAAAATGGAGTAGATGTGGTGGTGTCTAATGACGACCCATTGGTACAAAAACCAACCGCTTATTCGCAAGTTAATTTGATGCAAAAAGTGCGTTTTCAGCCTAATGAAAATTGGGATTTTCAATACGGTTTGCATTTTTCAGAAACCTCAAGTTATTCGCGCTACGACAGACATATTCGTTATAACAGTGCTGGTTTACCTCGTTATGGAGAATTTTATTATGGGCCGCAAAAATGGATTATGAATAATTTGAATATCACGCATCAATCAAAATCTAAGTTATTTGATGAAATGTCATTGCGATTAGCTCATCAGTTTTTTGAGGAAAGTCGTGTAAGCCGAACCATTAATAATTCAAACCGAGAAATTAGAACTGAAAAAGTCAATGCTTATTCTTTTAATACCGACTTTACGAAAGCTACCGGTGCCAGTAACAAAGTTTTCTACGGATTTGAATATGTTTTAAACGATGTTAATTCAACCGGAATTAATGAAGACATTGTAGTAGGATCAAGCACAGTAGGTCCAGCAAGATATCCGCAATCCACTTGGCAATCGATTGGTGTTTATATGAACGACCAATATAAAATCTCTGAAAGGACATTGTTTCAAGCAGGCTTACGATATAATCAGTTTATTTTGAAAGCCGATTTTGATACTACATTTTATCCCTTTCCATTTACAGAAGCCAATATTGATAATGGTTCTTTAACAGGAAGTGCTGGAATTGTTTTTCGTCCAACAGATAAATGGGTGATTAGTTCAAATGTAGCAACGGCTTTTCGTTCGCCGAATGTGGATGATGTGGGAAAAGTGTTTGATTCTGAACCGGGTTCGGTTGTTATACCAAATCCTAATTTAGAGGCAGAATATGCATATAATGTTGATTTGAATGTAGCGAAGATGTTCGGAAAAAGTGTAAAAGTGGATGTTTCAACTTATTATACTTTATTAGATAATGCTTTAGTTCGTAGAGATTTTACTTTGAACGGTGCTTCTGAAATTGTTTACGATGGCGAGTTGAGCCAAGTGCAAGCTATTCAAAATGCAGCGAAAGCCAATGTTTATGGAATTCAGGCAGGTGTTGAGGTGAAATTGCCTACGGGATTTCGATTTTCAACTGATTTGAATTTCCAAAAAGGAGAAGAAGAATTGGATAATGGAGATAAAAGTCCGTCGCGTCACGCAGCACCGTTTTTTGGAGTTTCACGTGTTGGTTTTACTAATTCTAAGTTAGATTTGGAAGTCAATCTACAGTTTAGTGATGAAGTTGCCTATGAAGATTTAGCCGAAGAAGAAAAAGGAAAAAAAGAAATTTATGCTATTGATGGCAATGGAAATCCTTATTCTCCAAGCTGGTATACCTTGAATTTAAAATCGATGTATAAGATTACTGAAAATTTCACGTTTACGGCTGGTTTAGAAAACATAACCGATCAACGCTATCGTCCGTATAGTTCAGGAATTGTAGCACCTGGAAAGAATTTTATTCTAGCATTGAGAGCTAAATTTTAAACATAAAAAATCCCGATATCACTATCGGGATTTTTATTT
>JBIKZB010000183.1:0-4309 GCA_044354955.1 Flavobacterium sp.
GAAGAAGGAGCCGATATGGTTATGGTAAAACCAGGAATTGCTTATTTAGATATTGTTCGTGAAGTTAAAAATGCGGTGGATGTTCCGGTTACGGTTTTCCATGTTTCCGGAGAATATGCTATGATAAAAGCAGCGTCTGAAAGAGGTTGGTTAGATCATGATAAAATTATGATGGAACAATTAATGTGTATCAAGAGAGCAGGCGCAAGTTTAATTTCAACGTATTTTGCCAAAGAAGCCGCTATTTTATTGAATAAGTAATGTGACATTTGTCACACTCCATATAAAATTGAAAGTGTAATTTTATAGATATTTCTAAATTATATCAAAATGAAAATTTTATTAAAAACAATCAGTGTTTTGACTTTCGCATTAATTGCAACAAGCTGTGGTGAAAAGAAAGAAACTGATGCGTATGGAAATCCTGTAGAAGAAAAAAAAGAGACAACAACTGAAACAACTGTTGACCCATTATTAGCAAAAGGACAAGAACTTTTTGAAGGTAAAGGAACTTGTACTGCTTGTCATAAAACAGACGTTAAAGTTGTTGGACCTTCAATTAAAGATATTGCAAAAATTTACAAAGATAAAGGAGCTAGTATTGCTTCGTTTATTAATGGCGAAGGCGAACCATTAGTAGATGCCTCTCAATATGAAATTATGAAAGCTAATTTTGTAATTACAAAAGCTATGACACCTGAAGAACGCAAAGCACTAGAAGCATATATGATGAGTATAGAATAGCGTTTATTCAACCACCAATTTAAAGCCCACGCGCGGAATATTTTCGATTCTCACGTGGGTTTCTTCTTTTATAATTTTTCGTAATCGGGAAATAAAAACATCTAAACTTCTGCCTAAAAAATAATCATCGCTTCCCCATAATTCCATTAAAATTTTTTCTCGTTTTAAAACGGTATTCGGATTGTCTAAGAACAATTTTAATAGCGATGCTTCTCTTTCTGTAAGTGTTATATTTTGATTTTCATTCTTTAGTAAATAGTTTTCTGGTTCAAAATGAAAACTCCCAAAAGTATATTGCTTTTGTGTTGAATTATCGGTAGATTTTTGGCTACGATTTAAGAAAATTTCAATCTTTAAAATAAGTTCTTCAATTGAATATGGTTTAACCAAATAATCATCTGCACCTAATTTTAACCCTTTAATTCGGTCTTCTTTCATTGTTTTTGCCGAAAGAAAAATAATTGGAATTTCTTGGTTTCGTTTTCTAATTTCAGTAGCAATTTCAAAACCATCCATGTCGGGCAACATAATATCTAAAACACACAAATCGAAAGTTTCTTTACAAAATAATTGAAAGGCTTCTTTACCATTGTTACAATGTGTTACTTCAAAATGTTGTTCCAAATTATCACTAGTTAAAAACGCTAACGTTTCGTCGTCTTCAACATACAAAATGCGTTTTTTACTCATACTCTTTTTTATTAATTTGTATAGATACTGTAATTCCTAAATCTTTATTATTAACCGCAATAACTTTCCATTTGTGCCATTCACAAACACGTTTTACATACGAAAGTCCGATGCCAAAACCTTCAATATCTTTACTATCTTCTCGTGCTACTCTAAAAAATTTATCAAAAATGAAAGGTAAATCATTTGGAGAAATTCCAACGCCATTGTCTGAGAATTTCAAAACCAATCCTTTCTCATTTTCATTCGATTGAATATGAATAATTGGTTTTTGAACTGAATACTTCACTGCATTATCCATAATATTATAAAGGATGTTGTAAAAATGAAATTCATCGGCTTGCACCAAATAGTCACGTTCTAATTGAATGTCAATCAATACCTCCTTCTGATGCTTTAAAAGAATATTTTCCTTTACCAATTCAAGTAAAGAGGTTAAGTTAACTTTGGTTTTATCTAATAAAATTTGTTTGCTTTCTGTTTTTGCTACATATAGAATTTTTTCGATATGCTGATTTAGTTTATTACTTTGATTAATAATTATTTGCATGTATTTTGACAACCTAGGATTTTCTGCTATTTCCTTTTGTGTATTTGCATAATTTGACGCTATTAGAATTGACGCTAATGGGGTTTTAAATTCATGGGTCATATTGTTGATGAAATCTTTTTGCAAATCAGTGTATCTTTTTTGTTGTAACATTAAAAATACAGAATAAACATAAATAATTAATACCAAAAATAACACTCCCGTAAAAATCCAATATTGCGAAATACTCTTAAAATATGTTTGTTTTAAATTAGGAAATCGAACCGCAAAATAGTAAGTTAAATCGTTGTTTTTCAAAAAACAATCTTTACAAAACTTTTCAGATTTTCCATCTAACGAAATATAATTCCCGTAAACCATTTCATCAGAACTACAATCGTAAATAGCATATTCAAAATCCAATTCTAACTTTACTTTTTCAAATTCTACCTTTAAATATTTCTCTAAAATTTGATTTTCAAAAACATCATTTACATTAACAATAAAATAATTCTCAGAAATTTTTTTTATGGGACTTGCAATAGGCAATTCAGATTTGTTATCTCGGTAAATTTTTTCCACAACATCTTGTAAGGCAAAATGGATTTTATCCTCCATATCCCTTTTTTCAAAAATATAAGCTTGGTTTAATAAAAACAATTGCATAACAATTACACCAACAATTGCTAAAAAGCCTATAAAAATAATAGTGTTAAATCGGTTAAACTTCATAATGAGGTCGATATTACAAAAAAAGTGGTTTCTATATTTACTGTTAACATGTCATTAACAATCATTAAAATTTAATTAACAACACCAACTAAAAAGTTTTTTAGTTTTGTATGACAAATTTAAAATAACTAAAAACATATATCTTATGAAATCAATTAAATTATCAATTTTAGCTTTATTTATTGCTAGTGCTTCATTCGCACAAGTAAAAGACTCAAAAGTTATTGCTACAAAAGAATTAAAAACCGAAACTACAAAAGTTGAAGCAATTCCTGCTGAAGTTAAAACTCCAGCTACTCCAGCTCAATCTGCAATTAAATGGGATCAAGAAATGCATGATTTTGGTGATATTGAAAAAGGAAAACCTGTTACTTATGAGTTTTCGTTTACTAACAACACCAAAGAAACGATTTTAATTACAAATGTGAGACCAGCTTGTGGTTGTACTGCAGCTAATTACACAAAAACGCCAATTAAACCAGGTGAAAAAGGAATGGTTGCTGCAACTTTTAACGCAGCTAATGGTGGTGTTTTCCAAAAATCAGTTACAATTACGACTACTGAAAACGGTGCTGAAGCAGTAAAAACTTTATCTTTCAAAGGAAAAGTATTAGAGCCAGCTACTGACAAAAAAGAAGAGATTAAATCTTAACAATATTATTAATTCAGCTTTTACATCTTATTAAACCACCTTTTATAAAGGTGGTTTTTTTATATTTACTATATGGAATCAGTAATCATAAAAACACCACTAGGTTTTACAGAAGTTAAAGGTGATGCAAACGGAATTTCAAAAATTCATGTGTTGGATGAAAATGTAGAATTATCGACTATAATTCCTAATGATTTAATTGAAGCAGTTACCCAACTTCAAGAATATTTTATAGGAAAACGGACCGAATTCACATTTAAATTAAACCCAAAAGGAACCGAATTTCAGAAAAAGGTTTGGCAAGAGTTACTCCAAATTCCGTATGGTAAAACATGCTCATATTTAGAATTATCAAAAAAATTAGGCGATGTAAAAGCAATTCGAGCAGTAGCATCGGCAAATGGTAAAAACCCACTCTGGATTGTAATACCCTGTCATCGCGTTATTGGTACAGATGGTTCACTTACGGGTTATGCAGGTGGATTGTGGCGAAAAAAATGGTTACTTGAACATGAAAATCCAATAAAACAAGAAAGTTTGTTTTAGATTTTTATAAAATCAAATCACTTTTTGCTACTTTTATAACGCAATCTTATAAAAGTAGCTCATGAAATTCCTTCTAAAATTTTTTAAATGGTTCGCAATTGTTTTAGCGAGCATTATTATTTTAATGTACATTTTTGATGTAGATTATCTTTTACGAGCCGTAAGAACTATTTATTTTAAAGGCTATACTACTGCCTTTTTAGAAGATTATAAAGAATTCCCAAATAGAGAAATCAAAAAAGGAATAGCACAACCATGGGCAATTGCATCTGATTACAACACTATTCCGGCTACCGAGGAGTTAGCAAAAAATCATAAAGAGCTACAAACTATAGCATATCTCATCATTAAAAATGATAGTATTTGGCACGAAAGCTATTTTGATGGATTTGATGAAAATTCAAAATCAAATTCCT
>JBIKZB010000184.1:0-4274 GCA_044354955.1 Flavobacterium sp.
TCCACCATCAGGTTTAGTATTAGTAACTGCAAGACCGTAAGAAACCTCAGCTCCTAAATAGATTTTAGGCATAATGTAATAATCAAATCCTGTAAAAGCATTAGCACCAAATCCAAACTTTGTAGTTTTTTCAGCTGGAATTGTAAATGGGACGTCAAATTCATCAACACCTTCAGTTTCTGTTCCATTTGAACTTACAAATCCCAAATTAGCTTCATACCCCCAATAAGTTGATAATCTTTCAGCTCCTTTAAAATGATGCTCAACCCCTAAAGAAGCACCAACTGTAAATTCTGTATCAACATCTTCTTCTCCAGAATTCATGATTGTTAAATTTGCTCCCATTCTTAATGCTTTCGCATCAGAAGAAAATTTACGAACTTTAATACCTAACATTCCTAAATCATTGTTTAATGTTGGTAAAGCGAAGATACCACCACCAGTAATATCAGGTGTCATTGTAGCTTCAATAATGTAAGTACCAGTTGTTGGTTTTGTAAAAGTACCAGCATCTGTTTTGATCTCTTGTGCGTTAGCAAAACCGAAAGCCAATAATGCTACTGCAGATAATAAAACTTTTTTCATGTTTAGTTTAAATTTAAAGTTAATGAGGCAAATTTATAGTATTTTTTCATACAAAATAACATGTTATGTTATCTTATTAACAATTTTATTAACAATGAAAAAAAATACTGTTCATAATCAAATACTTATGAAACATAAAACTGAAAATTTAATATTTTGTTAATGGAAAATAGTAATTAAAAAAATAATAAGTCATTACATAATCAATTATTTCCTGAAAACGATTAAAAATGCATTTTATCGATTAAATCACAAAAAAACGCAAAAAAAGGCTACTTTTGAAGTCAATGTAGTAGAAATAAAAAAATTTTACTACTATTTTACAAAATAGCATCGTTTTAAATTTTTTAACAACCAAACACAAACAGATGAAAAAAACAATCGCAACATTGATTTTACTGGTTCTTGGAACGGGTATATCGCAAGCACAATTGCTACAATTTGGTATTAAAGGAGGTGTTAATTTTGCTAATTACACTGGAGGAGACGTTTCGGGTGAAGATTTTAAAACCATTACAAGCTACCATGCTGGTATGGTTATGGAACTAAAAGTATTGGAAAACTTAGCCATACAACCCGAACTTTTATATTCTACTCAAGGTGCCGAATTAGAAGGTTTAGGTGACCAAGTTAAAAACGAGTTAGGCTACTTATCAATACCAGTGCTTGCTAAGTTTTATTTAACTTCTAACGAATTAAGTTTAGAACTAGGACCACAAGCTTCTTTTTTAGTAAGTGAACGCAATGAAGTAAATGCTGATGACACAAATAGTTTTGACTTTGCTATTGCAGCCGGGTTGAGTTATAAAATAACAGACGGTTTATTTGTTTCTGGACGCTATGTAGGAGGTTTAACAGAAATTAAAAGAGATGCAGATATTAAAAACTCTGTAATCCAGTTTTCTTTAGGGTATATGTTTTAACTAATTACCAAAAAGTACTGTAGTATAGTACATCATAAAAATCACAATATTTTATTAAAACCATTCTTAAAAGGAATGGTTTTTTTATTTTTACAAAAACAATCGTCATGAAGATCATCATTATAAACGGTCCAAACCTTAACTTACTAGGCAAAAGAGAACCTGAAGTATATGGAAATGAAACCTTTGAATCATATTTTGAAAAACTACAAGTACAGTTTCCTAATGCTACACTTGAATATTTTCAAAGTAATATTGAAGGAGAAATTATTTCTAAACTACAAGAAACTGGTTTTAGTTTTGACGGAATTGTTTTAAATGCTGGCGCTTATACGCATACTTCTATAGGAATTGGTGATGCTGTAAAAGCAATTGCTACGCCAGTTGTAGAAGTACATATTTCTAATACGTTTTCAAGAGAAACTTTTCGTCATCAATCGTATATTTCACCCAATGCAAAAGGAGTTATTATTGGCTTTGGATTGGAGAGTTATGAGTTAGGGGTGAGAGCTTTTGTGTAGCGTTGCACTTGGTTATTACACAGAGATGCTCCGAGTAAAAGGAGATGCTCCGAGGTTTTATATACTATATGTGGAAGAAGAGTTTTAGAGAGCGTTGCACTTAGTTATTACACAGAGTTGCTCCGAGTAAAAGGAGATGCACAGAGGTTTTTATATACTATGTGTGGAAGGAGAGTTTGGGAGAGCGTTGCACTTGGTTATTACACTGAGATGCTCCGAGTAAAAAAGAGATGCACCGAGTTTTTTATATACTATGTGTGGAAAGAGAGTTTGGGAGAGCGTTGCGCTTGGTTAATTTAAGAATATTTATAAAATTGAAATTATATTATGGAAGTTGATAAGTTAACAGAACAAGTAATTGGTTTAGCTATTGAAGTTCATCGTCATTTAGGTCCAGGATTATTAGAATCTGCTTATCAAGAATGTTTATACTATGAATTAAAAAAAGCTAATTTGAAAGTTGAACGAGAGAAAAAACTTCCAATTGCTTACAAAGAAATCAAATTAGATCATGGGTATAAAATTGATTTATTGATAGAAGATCAATTAGTTCTTGAATTAAAAACAGTTGAAACTTTTACGGATGTTCATAAAGCACAAATATTAACGTATATGAGATTAGGGAATTACAATACAGGGTTACTCATTAATTTTAATACCAAATTATTATCTCAAGGAATTAAAAGATTTTCCATGTAACAATAATTATCACAATACGTCTAAAGTATAACGTCCGCAGCTTCGGACTCTTTGTGAAAAATAAGTGAAACGCCTCGGTGTAGCTCTCTAAAGACAATGAAAATCAAAAAAAGCTCTGTGTAGCTCTGTGTAAAAACAAGTGAAACTAGTAAAACAAGTGAAACGCCTCGGTGCAACTCATTATAGATAAAGAAAATCAAAAAAAGCTCTGTGTAGCTCTGTGTAAAAAAAATCAAACCAAATGAAACAAAAAATTACTTTACTCCTACTGGTTTTTGCCACCATTTCTTTTGCACAAATAAAAGGAACCGTTAAAGACAAAGATGGAAATCCACTACCCTTTGTAAATATTTATATTGAGAATACTTATATAGGTACTACTTCTAACGAATTAGGGAAATATGAATTAAATACAACTGAAAAAAATAATGTGCATTTGATTTTTCAGTACTTAGGATTTAAAACCCAAAAACAAATTCTTAACATTTCTCAATTTCCGTATGAATTTGATGTGACTTTAGTAGAAGAAGATTTTCAGTTGAAAGAAGTTGTTGTATCAAATACAGAAAATCCAGCCAATGAAATAATCCGAAACGCTATAAAAGCAAAAAAGATAAATGCTGCCAAAACGGATAAATTTGAAGCTGATTTTTACTCAAGAGGTATTTTTAAAGCCAAAGACATTCCAAAAAAATTCATGGGCGTTGAAATTGGTGATTTAGAAGGCAACTTAGATTCTACCCGAAGTGGTATTATTTACCAATCGGAAACGGTTTCTAAAATAAAATTTCAAAAACCTGATAATTTAAAAGAAGAAATTATTGCTTCTAAAATTGCAGGAAACGATAATGGCTTTAGTTACAATACCGCTTTAAATACCAATTATGATTTTTACGAAAATTATGTCGATTTTGGCATCAACATGGTCTCTCCTATCGCTGGT
This sequence comes from Flavobacterium sp., assembly GCA_044354955.1. GTDB lineage: Bacteria > Bacteroidota > Bacteroidia > Flavobacteriales > Flavobacteriaceae > Flavobacterium. The sequence goes on from JBIKZB010000184.1 coordinate 3,672, forward strand.
AATGCTTTTAATTATTACAAATATAAATTAGAGAGCACTTTCTACGACGATAAAAACCAATTAATCAATAAAATTTTAGTTACTCCAAAACGCGATAAAGAGCCCGTTTTTGAAGGTTACATTTATATTGTTGAAGATTCGTGGTCTATTTATGGCATTGATTTAGACATTAAAGGTTACAGAATGCAACAACCAATTTTAGAGTCAATGAAAATAACTCAAAACTTTAGTTACAACAGCGAAAATAAAATATGGGCAAAAAACATTCAAACGTTAGATTTTAGTGCTGGAATTTTTGGAATGAAGTTTACTGGGAAATTTACTCATGTATTTACAAATTACAATTTTAAAGATGCATTTGATAAGAAAACCTTTGGCAAAGAAATTGTAACATTTGCTGATAATGCCAATAAAAAAGAAGCAACTTATTGGAATGAGTTTAGACCCGTTCCTTTAACCGTAGAAGAAACTACAAATTATGTAAAAAAAGACAGCATTCAAACGATTAGAAAATCACAAGTGTATTTGGATTCTATTGATGCTAAAGGAAATAAATTCAAATTACTTAAAATCATTACAGGATATAACTATAAAAATTCGTTT